>OMVQ01000025.1 GCA_900314555.1 uncultured Eubacteriales bacterium
ACGTTTTTCTTTACACGCTTTTTTGTCACTTTTTTTGTAACTTTAGCCATTTTAAACTAACCTCCCTTATGGGTTCTTTCTATAATTTTTATCGGAATACAATATAATTCCTTGTTGCTATTGTTTCATCGAACAATACTTTCAATAAGAAGCTTTTCTTCTCATTACAACTGTTCTATATTCGTACATATTTAAGAATGATTATTTCTTCTTATTTGCAACAGTACGCTTTGGACCTTTTCTTGTTCTTGCATTTGTCTTTGTCTTCTGACCACGAACTGGAAGTCCCTGTCTGTGACGTTTTCCTCTATAACATCCGATTTCCTGTAATCTCTTGATGTTCATAGCGATTTCTCTTCTTAAATCACCTTCAACAGTCTGACTAGCGTCAATAACTTCACTAATTCTCTTAACTTCATCGTCAGTTAAATCTCTAACACGAGTGTTAGGATCAACATTAGCCTCTGCAAGAATACGATTAGAACTTACTCTACCAATACCGTAGATATAAGTTAATCCGATTTCTACACGTTTTTCTCTTGGTAAGTCAACACCTGAAATACGAGCCATGTGTATTACACCTCCATCATTAAAATCTTAATAAGTATCTCACCATACGTAGCCCGTTATAAATAACGTCTGAAATGTTGTACGCAGGTTTATTTTCTTATTTTCTTGTTTAAATTTTATATTTTAAGTAATGATACAACTAAGCCTAGTGTTTCACTACTGCAGCCGCATAACAAAATTACATATCCATTTGATATGCATCACAAACTGTCAAGCCTTAATTAGCCCTGTCTCTGTTTGTGCTTTGGATTTTCACAGATTACTCTGATGCTTCCTTTTCTTTTAATTACTTTGCATTTTTCGCAAATTGGTTTAACTGATGATCTTACTTTCACAGTAAATCCTCCTTTCAAAAAAAGTCCGACTATTACTATAACATATGTTTTTGCAATAATCAAGCAATTTTTTAACTATATTTTTATTTATCTCTCCAGACTATTCTGCCCTTTGACAAATCATATGGAGATAATTCAATAGTTACCTTGTCACCTGGAAGTATACGAATGAAATTCATTCTTAACTTCCCACTAATATGAGCTAATACCTTATGACCATTTTCAAGTTCTACCTGAAACATTGCATTTGGTAATTTTTCTAATACAGTTCCTTCGATTTCAATTACATCAGCTTTAGACATTTCTAACGACCTCCTATTTTCTGCTTATAGCTTTTGATAGCTCTCTTTATATCTTCATCACGTAGGATAAGATTTGTTTCTAATTTTCGTTGCAGTTCTTCATCAATCTGATTGATGACCTGAATATGTTTTATCTTTTTCTTCTTCGGCTTATCTAATATTCTTGACTTACCATCAACTAAATAAACATATTCCTCTTCTATATTAATTATGATAAATATTTCTTCTTTATCATGTCCTGCTTTTGATTTTGCAAATTCTCCTATTTTACATGCCGCCATCAAATAACCAGCCTTTCTGATTTTAACGCATTAACCACGTTTTGTCACTTAATTTTATCTATGAATTTCGCAAGGTTAAAATTTCCGGTTCACCCTTTGTAATCAATATGGTGTTTTCATAATGTGCTGCGAGCGACCTGTCCTTAGTTACCACAGTCCAGTCATCATCTAACCATTCAACTTCATAAGTTCCTGCACTTATCATAGGCTCAATTGCCAGTGTCATTCCTGCCTGGAGTCTTATTCCTCTGTTACGTTGTTTAAAATTAGGTATCTGTGGATCTTCATGCAAATGCGTTCCAATTCCATGCCCTACCAAATCTCTGACAACTCCATATCCGAAGCTTTCCGCATATTCACCGATAGCTGCTGATATTTCATGCAGATGGCATCCTTCTTTCGCAAATTTGATACCCTCGAAAAAGCTCTGTTTAGTCACTTCGATAAGACATTTAGCCTCATTGCTGACCTCTCCAACCATATGTGTTCTTGCTGCATCTGAATGATATCCTTTATAGATAAGTCCTGCATCAAGACTCACAATATCGCCTTCTTTAAGTATCTTCTTCTTGCTTGGAATACCGTGAACTACTTCTTCATTAACTGATACACAGATTGCTGCCGGAAAGCCGTTATAATTCTTAAAGTTTGGAATACATCCAAAGCTTTTAATCATATCCTCGCCGATTTTGTTTATCTCATAAGTAGAGATTCCCGGTTTAATGGCTTTACCCATCTCATCGTGTACAATCGATAACAACCTGCATGATTCTCTCATTAACTCAATTTCTTTTTGAGATTTTATTGATACTGCCATTTTATTAAGCTCCTAAAATCTTAACAATATCAGCAAATACATCATTCATATCCTTTGTTCCATCAACTTCTACTAATACTTTCTTATTGTTATAGTAATCAATTAATGGCTGTGTCTGTTCATGATATACTGCCAATCTCTTCTTAACTGTTTCAGGCTTATCATCATCTCTTAAAATAAGTTCGCTGCCACATCTGTCACAAATTCCCTCTACTTTAGTTGGAATATGAACGATATGATATGTTGCTCCACAAGCTACACAGGCTCTTCTTCCTGACATTCTTCTTACAATATTCTCATCAGGAACTTCTACATTGATTGCATAATCAACTTTAGAACCAAGTTTCTCTAAAGCAGCATCAAGGCTTTCTGCCTGTGGTATAGTTCTTGGGAAACCATCTAATACATAACCATTAGCACAATCTTCCTGACCTACTCTGTCAACTACTAAATCAACAACTAATTCATCAGGTACTAAAAGTCCCTGGTCCATATAAGTTTTAGCTTTTTTGCCAAGTTCTGTTCCGTTTTTAATATTTGCTCTGAAGATATCACCTGTGGAAATATGTGGAATTGAATATTTGTCAGCTATCATTTTAGCCTGTGTTCCTTTTCCTGCTCCAGGAGCACCTAACATAATTATTTTCATATATTTACCTGTCTCCGCAAATTATGCGAAACGCCCTTAAGTATGAAAGAATGGGCTGTTTCCTTTATATTATTTTCTTTCCTACTTTTTGATTTCTATTGATTTATTTATAATCTATATTCACTCACTATAACTAATCTACATATATTTTTATAGATTCTCTATATTAATTTTCTATATCAATTTATTATAGATTTCTTTATAAAGCAATTTTGACAATGGAACGCAACTTATGCTGCGTTCCATTGCCTATTTATTAGTCTAATAAAAATCCTTTGTAATTACGAACTACCATCTTAGATTCGATGCTCTTAAGTGTCTCAAGAACAACACCTACGATGATAATAAGTGATGTACCGCCAAATGATACTTTAGCACCAGCTATTCCTGCGAATGCAATTGGAATTGTAGCTACAATAAGTAATCCTATAGCACCAATAAATACAATGTAGTTTAATATGTTATTTAAGTAATCCTGTGTTGGTTTACCAGGTCTGATACCAGGAATAAAACCACCCTGCTTCTTCATATTATCAGCAACTTCAATAGGATTGAATGTTATTGATGTATAGAAGTAAGCAAATGCAATTACTAATACAACATATACTAAATAACCAATTGAATATATTGGTTTAGAGAAATTCCACCATCTGCTTGATTCAAGGAAATATGTCCACTTAGGAGTCTTTCCTGAAACTAACTGGCAAATAACTATTGGGAATGAGAATAATGACTGTGCAAAGATGATTGGGATAACACCTGCTGTGTTAACTTTAAGCGGAATATGAGTTGAAGCTCCTCCAACTAATTTTCTACCCTGCATCTTCTTAGAATACTGAACAGAGATTCTTCTCTCTCCATCCTGTAGAAATACTACGAATCCTACAATCACTACTACTACACCAACGATTATTACTGCCGCTAAGAGTGAACCACCAACTGAGCTTGCATTCTTAACGAACTGCTCGAATAAGCTTGCGAAGTCGTTTGGTATTCTGGCAACGATATTTATTAATAAGATGATTGATATACCATTACCAACACCTTTTTCAGTAATATTTTCGCCTACCCACATAAGGAATGCCGAACCGCCAGTTAAAGCTGCAACTGCTATGACGATAGCTGTAGCATACTCACCTTTTGACATTGCATTAATATCACCGAATAAGCCTTTGTTACCAAAACTGATAGATGTTGCAAGTGCCTGTACAAGTGCAAGTCCAACTGTAAGGTAACGTGTGATACTTACTATTTTCTTACGTCCCTCTTCACCATCTCTCTGCATTTCCTCTAATTTAGGGATTGCAATTGTTAAGAGCTGGATAATAATTGAAGAAGTGATATATGGTGTAATATTAAGTGCAAATATTGACATCTGCTCAAAAGAACCACCTGTCATGGCATCAAAAAAGCCGAATGCACCATTCCTAAACTGTCCCATTACCTGGGATATAGATTGTGCTGTAGTGCCAGGTAAAGGCAACTGACAGCCTATCCTGACAACTATAAGCATTAAAAATGTATAAAAAAGTCTCTGTCTTATCTCTTTGACTTTAAATGCATCTCTAACTGTTTTTAGCATTAGATCACCTCACAGGTTCCACCAAGAGCTTCAATCTTCTGCTTTGCACCTTCACTGAATGCATTAACTTTGACTGTAAGTTTCTTAGTAATTTCTCCGTATCCAAGAATTTTAACACCATCTCTTGGATTCTTAATGATTCCAGTTTCTAATAATGTCTCAACAGTTACTACTGCGCCATCTTCAAATACTTCAAGTGCACTTACGTTAATGCCAACGATATCTTTAGAATTTCTATTTGTAAATCCTCTCTTAGGGATTCTTCTATATAAAGGCATCTGACCACCTTCAAAACCTGGTCTAGGGCTTCCTGAACGAGCTTTCTCTCCTTTATGACCCTTTCCGGCTGTTTTGCCATTTCCAGATCCGTGACCACGACCTCTTCTAAAATTATCGCTTTGTTTTGAACCTTCAGCAGGTCTTAAATTTGATAATTCCATTGTCGCACCTCCTTATCTAAAACTAAATTTCTTCTACTTTAACTAAATGTCTAACCTGATCAACCATACCTCTAACGGCTGCATTATCTGGCATCTCAACTGTTTTGTTAACTTTTCTTAAACCTAAAGCTTCAACAGTTTTCTTATGCTTTGGTATTGCACCGATTGTAGATTTTACAAGTGTGATTTTTAACTTATCTGCCATTTTAACTTCCTCCTATTAGCCTAAGATTTCTTCTACAGATTTACCGCGAAGTCTAGCTACCTCTTCTGGAGTCTTTAATTCAGCCAAACCAGCAATTGTTGCAAGAACAACATTCTGCTTATTGTTTGAGCCTAATGACTTAGTACGGATATTCTTAATACCTGCAAGTTCAAGTACGTTACGCGCAGGACCACCTGCGATAACACCAGTACCTTCTGGAGCTCTCTTCAATAATACTGAAGCACTTCCAAATTTTCCGATTGTATCATGAGGAATACTTAAGTTTTCATCAATTGCTACTGTAACAAGTTTCTTAATAGCGTCTTCTTTTCCTTTACGAATAGCTTCAGGAATTTCAGCAGCTTTTCCAAGTCCAGCACCAACGTGTCCTTTGCCGTCGCCAACAACTACTAAAGCTGCAAATCTCATGTTACGTCCACCTTTAACAACCTTAGTAACACGCTTAATTGATACTACTTTTTCTTCCAATTCTAATTGACTAGCATCAACGATTGTACGTTTCATGTGTTTTCCTCCTTATATGGAATCTATAAATATTTAATTAGAATTCTAAGCCTGCTTCTCTAGCAGCTTCTGCTAATGCTTTGATTTTTCCCTGATATATAAAGCCACCTCTATCAAAGACAACTGTTGTAATACCTTTTTCAATAGCTTTCTTTGCAATAACTGTGCCTAAATATGCTGCTGCATCAACGTTATTAGTCTTTTCAAGTTCAGCCTTTACATCTTTCTGAAGAGTAGAAGCTGATACTAATGTATTTCCGACTGTATCGTCAATAATTTGAGCATACATATGATTATTACTTCTAAACACAGCTAAACGTGGTCTTTCTGCAGTACCAGCGAAACGATTACGTAATCTTCTATGTTTACTTAAACGAACTTCTGTTCTTGATTTTTTACTAACCATGCCTGTCACTCCTTCAATTATTTCTTACCAGTCTTACCAACTTTACGTCTAATAACTTCATCAGCATATTTGATACCTTTACCTTTGTAAGGTTCTGGTCTTCTCTTATCTCTGATTTCAGCAGCGAACTGGCCAACTTTTTCTTTATCGATACCTTTAACTGTTATCTTGTTTGTTCCTTCGACAACTGTCTCAAGACCTTCTGGATCTTCCATCTCAACTGGATGAGAGTAACCAAGTGATAACACTAATTTCTTTCCTTGTTTCTGAGCTCTGTAACCAACACCGTTGATTTCAAGAACTTTTTCATAACCATCTGTAACACCTTTAACCATATTAGCTATAAGTGTTCTTGTAAGACCGTGAAGTGATTTCATCTTCTTTAAGTCATTAGGTCTTGTAACTACTACTTCTGAACCTTCAACTTTGATTGTCATCTCTTCAGGTAACACTCTTTCAAGTGTTCCCTTAGGTCCTTTTACAGTCACTTTATTATTTTCTGCCACATCAACAGTTACACCTGCTGGAATGGCGATAGGCATTCTTCCTATACGTGACATGCCGTGCACCTCCTATTTGGGATTAATATATTTTATTGTTTAAACAAACGCTATAAAGCGTTTGTTTATTACCATACAAATGCTAAAACTTCTCCACCTACGTTGAGCTTTCTAGCTTCTTTATCTGTGATTACACCATTATTTGTTGAAATAATAGCTACACCTAAACCATTAAGTACTCTTGGAAGCTCATCTTTGCCTGCGTATACACGAAGACCTGGTTTAGAGATTCTCTTAAGTCCTGTGATGATTTTTTCATTTTTATCTTTACCGTATTTTAATGTTACACGGATTGATTTAAAGTTTCCATCTTCAACTACTTCATATTTTTTGATATAACCTTCATTAAAAAGGATTTCAGCAATTGCTAACTTCATTTTTGATGCAGGGATATCTACTGTATCATGTTTAGCAGTATTTGCATTACGGATTCTTGTAAGCATATCTGCGATTGGATCGTTTGTTGTCATGTTATGTTGCCTCCTTTCTAATTCGTCCTACCAACTTGCTTTTTTAACACCAGGTATCTGTCCTTTGTATGCTAATTCACGGAAACATACTCTGCAGATGCCGTATTTTCTTAAATAAGCATGTGGACGACCACAAATTCTACAACGTGAATATTCCTGAGTAGAGAATTTTGCTTTACGCTGTTGTTTTACTTTCATAGCAGTCTTAGCCATGGTATTACCTCCTAACTATTTTTGAAATGGCATATTGAATAATGTCAATAATTCGCGTGCTTCTTCATCAGTATTGGCTGTTGTAACAAATATAACATCCATACCTCTTACTTTATCTACCTTATCATATTCGATTTCAGGGAAGATTAACTGTTCTTTGATACCAAGAGCATAATTTCCACGACCATCAAATGCATTAGGATTTACACCTCTAAAGTCACGTACACGAGGTAATGCAAGATTTATTAAACGGTCAACAAATTCATACATTCTTTCTCCTCTAAGAGTAACTTTACAACCAATAGCCTGTCCTTCTCTGATCTTGAAGTTAGCTACTGAATTCTTTGCTCTTGTAACTACTGCTTTCTGACCTGTGATTGTCTCAAGATCTTTGATAGCTGCATCTAAGAGTTTAGCATTGTCTTTAGCTTCGCCAACGCCCATATTTATAACAACTTTATCAAGTTTTGGAACCTGCATAATATTTTTGTATCCAAATTTCTTTGTCATCGCATCAACGATTTCGTTATTGTAAGTATCTTTAAGTCTACTCAACGTCTTAGTCCTCCTCTCTCAATTAATCGATAACTTCGCCAGTTGCTTTTGCAACACGAACTTTTTTACCATCTTTTTCAGTAAAGCCGATTCTTGTAACTTTACCTTTAACAACGTACATAACGTTTGAAATATCGATAGGACCTTCCTGGTTAACGATTCCGCCGTTCTGGTTCTGTGCACTAGGTTTTGTATGCTTTGTAACCATGTTGATACCTTCAACGAGTACTGTATTATCTTTTTTATTAACTGAAAGAACTTTTCCTTCTTTGTCTTTGTCTTTACCAGCGATTACTCTAACTAAATCGCCTTTTTTAATTTTACTTGTTGCCATGCCTACACCTCCTATAATACTTCAGGTGCTAAAGAAACAATTTTCATAAACTGTTTATCTCTTAGCTCTCTGGCTACTGGTCCAAATATACGTGTTCCTCTTGGGTTTTTATCATCTTTGATGATTACAGCAGCATTTTCGTCAAATTTTATATATGAACCGTCTTTACGACGTGCGCCTTTAACTGAACGAACTACTACGGCTTTAACAACGTCACCTTTTTTAACAACACCGCCTGGTGTTGCATCTTTAACAGTAGCAACGATTACATCGCCGATATTAGCATATCTTCTAGTAGAACCGCCCATTACTCTGATACAAAGTAATTCTTTAGCGCCTGTGTTGTCAGCAACTTTAAGTCTACTTTCCTGTTGGATCATAATAATACTCCTTTCTACTATCTTGCTTTCTCGATGATTTCAACAAGT
>OMVQ01000034.1 GCA_900314555.1 uncultured Eubacteriales bacterium
ATGAATATAACCTCCATATATGTTATATGAAGATTGTATCATAAAACGAATGCATAGTCGAGTTAATTAAAAACTTTTATACTAGTAAATCAATTTTTTCTAGCAGATATGAAAGGACATTTTTTTCATCTACTATTATTTTCGCCTGACATGCCATTCCATTAACAAGTGAAGCTTCTTCTCCGTTCTTGCCTTTTAGTGTTATGTTATTGCACTTAACTCTTACAATATAGTAGGCATAACCTGTATTCTGATCAACCGAAATATCTTTGGATATATTTTCTACAGTTCCCTCAAAATATCCATATTCACTAGAGGGATAAGCAGCAATTTCAAATTTTACTTTCTGTCCTTCAGCTATTTTAGCAATATCTGAATTTTCAACATATATTTCAGCATAATACTTTGATTCTGTTTCCGGATAAATTGCGCCTATTGATGCACCTTCCTGAATAATACTTCCATTTTTTATATCTGTTGAAGCATAAAAATATCCAGAAACATTTGCCTTTATTACACATTTATCATTCTGAATACTATAACTCTTTAAATAATTTTCACATTCATTCAGTTTATCCTTATAACTTAAAATCTCTGCTGCTATATTTCCTTTTTCAGTAAGAATTGCAACTGATTTCTCAGTTTTGGTATCTGTATCGTTTACTGTATCTAACTGTAACTTTGCAGACGTAAGATTTGTATTCAATGACAAAATAGTATCATTATATCCTGAAATTTGCTGGTCTATTGTAGTTATCTGTTGTAATTCCAAATTCATTAACGCCTGAGTCTTTTCAGTTTTTACAGATTCACAAGTACTTATTAATGTCTCTCTTTGTTTCTTTAGTGTTTCTAATTCTGTTGTGTTGGCTTCATTTATTATATCACTGTTGTTTGCACTTTCTTTATACTTTGATAATTCGATTTCCAAAGTTTTTATTTTCTCATCATATTCATCTATCTGTCTCTGATATTCATTTATCTTATTATCATATTGTAAAGATGTGAAATTATATGATGCAATATAACTATTTACCATACTATAATAGTCACTTTCATTTACTGAAAATATATTATTTCTTTCTGTTACACATTGCTTTACTGCACCAAGTTTATCAATTTTCTCAGTATACTTTTCAATCGCATTCGATATTGATTCTACGCTGCCTTGATATATAGAAATCTGACTGGAAGAATCGTTAGTGTTCATACTTACATTCGCAAATAAAAGTTCTCTTCTGTTAATAAACTCATTATAATATGGATTTTTCGAATAACCATCCAATTCACTCTTATCTCCATCAATACTTTTTTCATATGCTGACAAGATTTCAATCCTATCTTTTGCAGCCTCCAATTCGTCTTGATATCTGATAATCGTATCCGACAACTCTTCAATATTCAGAAGATATAAAACATCTCCCTCATTTACATATTGTCCATTTACAATATATGTTTCTTCTACATTACCTGTAATACCACAGCTTACTTCATATACTGCAGAATCTCCTTTAAATATCCCGATGCTTTTCACAACGATATCCATTTTTGACAACCCCATCCACGCTATAGCTACAACTATAATAAGTAGAATAAGATATATTGTATATATAAGAAATCTATTAGGTTTTGATTCATAGACTTCTGTACTGTCACTCATATCGTTCATATTTAAAATAATTGGTTTCATACAGTATCTCCGCCTTTCATAACTACGTTTTCTTCTAAAGATTGCTGCTTTACAAGATATGCATATTTACCTCCAAGAGCAATGAGTTCCCTATGTGTTCCCTGCTCAATAATTTTCCCTTTATCCATAACATATATCTTGTCGCAATTTTTTATAGTACTTAAGCGGTGTGCAATAAATATAGTGGTCATTTCCTTTGCAAATTCGTGAATGGTTCTGTCAAGTGCACGTTCTGTAATAGCATCAAGATTACTCGTTGCTTCATCTAATATTAAAATATCCGGTTTTTTGAGCATAGCTCTGGCTATCGCTAACCTCTGCCTCTGTCCTCCTGAAAGATTAGCTCCATTTTCTTCAAGCCTTGTCTCATAACGTAATGGCAGCTCATTAATAAACTCATGTGCCTGAGCCATTTTAGAAGCATCGATAATATCATCCATAGTCGCATTATCTAATCCTAATGTTAAATTTTCGAAAATTGAGCCACTAAATAAAAATGTTTCCTGCGGAATATAAGCAATCTTCTCTCTTAGAGTCTCAATCCGAATATCTTCAATATTATTACCATTGATAATTATGCTGCCATTTTCAGCACTATACAAATGCAGCAATAATTTTGATAAAGTTGTTTTACCAGAACCACTTTCGCCTACGAATGCAACTTTCTGTCCTTTTTCTATTTCAAGGTTAATATCTTCTAACACTAATTTTCTAGTTCCATATCTAAAATTTAATTTTTCTATTTTTATATTTCCTGCTAAACTTGCAGGCGCTAATTTTCGATACTCTTTTTCAGTTCTTTCGGCTTCCAGATCTAATATTTCTCCTAATCTTTCTGCTGCAACAACCGCAGTCTGCATCTGTGGCTGCAAATTAATTAAGTTCTTTACAGGATCAAGAAAGTACGCAAGTAACGAATTAAATGTAATTAATTCACCAATTGTCATTTCTCCCTTTATTACACTTACACCGCCTACCCAGAGAATGATTACACCACCTACAAGTTCCACAAATATTTTCAATGAAGCCTGAAGATTACTAACCCATGTCAAATCAAATATACTTCTAAGAAGCTTTACAAATCTAATCTCTGTTTCACGATTTGCTTTTCTCTCCGCATTATATGCTTTTACCGTTTGAATTCCATTCAAGGACTCTACCATATAAGAAGTGAGTTCAGAATTATTTTCCATCTGATTTCTGTTCAGTTTTTCATACCACTTATGAAAACATACAACTATAATTCCATACAAAACAACTATAATTACTGTAATTCCAAATAATTTTGCATTTTGCATATACAAAATAATTGCTCCTGCGAATGCCATTATCGTATCTATCATAATGGTAAGTGTGGCACCTGATATTGCATCACGTACTTTTCCGGCATCATTAAATCTGGAAATTATTTCACCAACTTTTCTTGTTCCAAAAAAGTTCATAGGCAATTCTATTACATGTCGATAATATCCAAAAAGTAATGAAATATCTAATTTTTGACTTAGATATAATAATAAATGTGTTCTAAATGCATTAAGAAGCACCTTAAATATATTCAATAAAATTACTCCTATTGATAATGTCATTAAAGTCTTTCTTAAACCATCGGGCAAAACACTATCAATAAGTTCCTTGAAATAAAATGCTCCTATAATACCTAGAATGGTATACACAAGCGATGCTACAAATATATGTAACAACAATTTCCTTTGTGGCAATAGCAAATAAAAAAAGCGACTGAATAACCCTTTGGTTTCATCGCCTTTCTTAAATGCTTCATTCTTAACTAATAAAATAAGAACACCGCTCCATTGATATTTAGGTGGTTTTCCCTCCTCATATACTTCTCCAAAGAATTCTTCCGGAGTCAACTTAACAATTCCAACTCCCGGGTCTGCTATAATAACCTGTTTTTTCGTAATTTTATGTATGACAACATAATGTAATAAATTGCCATCCACAATAACATGTGCAATACAAGGTAATGGAAACTCTGAAAAAAATGCCTCTTTGTTTCCTTTCACTCCTTTTGCACCAAAACCTAATTGCTCTGCCGCTTTAATGACTCCTGCAACATTTGTTCCTTGCTTATCAGTTCCTGCAACTTCACGTATCTTAGTGATGCCTATTTTGTAGCCATTCTGCTTACATATGGTTGCAAGACAAGCCGCACCACAATC
>OMVQ01000004.1 GCA_900314555.1 uncultured Eubacteriales bacterium
AAACGGATTCTTAACAAGAGATCCAAGAATGAAAGAAAGAAAAAAATACGGTCTTAAAAAAGCAAGAAAAGCACCACAATTCTCAAAGAGATAATTACACAACGGATTTTTTAAATCAATATACACTTACAGAGAAAGTGTACACACACTTTGATATAAAGGAGCTTGTAGATGCGATTAATACGATTTAACAAAAAGAAAAGGACATTCCCAGATTGCTCTGAAAATGTCCTATACATATCATAATCTTTGTTGCATACCTGTTGCATATGTGTTGCATTTGATGTAAATTCCAGCACATCTGACAACGTTCCACAACTTCTGTAACCCTTGTAAAATGGGCTTTTCTTGAATCTCGCGTTTCCGAAAGATTATCTCTTTGAGAACTGTGGAGCACGACGAGCTGCTTTTAAACCATACTTCTTTCTTTCTTTCATTCTTGGATCTCTTGTTAAGAAACCTGCTTTTTTAAGAACTGGACGGAATTCTGCATCAACATGTAATAATGCTCTTGAGATACCATGTCTGATTGCTCCAGCCTGTCCTGTGTATCCACCACCATGTACGTTAACGATAACGTCATATTTGTCTGTTGTGTTTGTTGCAACTAAAGGCTGTTTAACGATAACCTTTAATGTTTCAAGACCGAAATATTCGTCTAATGATCTTTTATTTATTGTAATGTCGCCTTTTCCTGGTACTAAATATACTCTAGCGATACTCTTTTTTCTTCTACCTGTTCCGTATAATTTTTCTGTTTTAGCCACTGTAATATCCTCCTTTCAGGTTCTAACTAAAATGTTAATACTTCTGGTTTCTGAGCTGCGTGATCATGCTCTGCACCAGCGTATACATGAAGTTTTGTAATCATTTCTCTTCCTAAAGGTCCTTTTGGAAGCATTCCCTTAACTGCTAACTCGATAACTCTTTCAGGTTTCTTTGCTAACATTTCTTTAAGAGTTGTCTCTTTCATTCCACCTACATAATCTGAATGATTGTAGTAGAGTTTCTGATCTAACTTCTTACCAGTTACCTTAATATGCTCTGCATTTATAACGATTACATAATCACCTGTGTCGATATGTGGTGTATATGTTGGTTTGTTCTTACCTCTTAAAACTTTTGCGATTTCTGATGATAAACGTCCTAATGTATATCCTGTAGCATCAACTACGTACCATTTTCTTTCAATTGTTGCTGGACTAGCCATGTAACTCTTCATTGGTTTACCTCCTATGATAATAAAATATTTTTTATATATAAATACTATTACCGGGGCTTTGGCTCAAGTATTTACCTGCTTATTTTGGACAGACTAATAGATTTCACGTACTGTCACAGTTAATTATTATATAACAATGCCGTTTTTGTGTCAACCATATTTTGATAAAGATTGCCCTGATAAATAACTTTTTCCACATTGCTATTGCAAATTTAATTAGTTATACACAATTCCTATCAAAGTTAAACCCTTTGCCGGAGCCTTTGGTCCTGCCACATTTCTGTCGCAAGCCTCTAAGATTTCTTTAACATACTCAGGCGGATATACTTTAAGTCCTACCTTTATAAGAGTTCCGACAATTATTCGCACCATATTATATAAGAAGCCATTTCCGGAAATTCTGATTTTAATAATATCATCTTCCTTTGAGACATCTAATGAATAAATCGTTCTTACCGTATCCGTTACCTGCGTTCTTGCTGAACAGAAGCTTTTGAAATCATGCTCTCCGACTAAATATTTTGCTGCCTCCTGCATTTTCTCATAATCCAATGGCATATATACAAAATGTGTATACAATCTCATAACCGGATTGTCAAATCTTCTATTCAGAATTTTATATTCATACGTCTTTGTACTGTCGCAATATCTTGGGTGAAAATCTAGTGGAACCTCGCAGGAATCCTGTATTCTTATATCGTCCGGCAGTCGCTGGTTAAGTGCAAAGCACATTTTCTCAGGCGGAATCTTTGAAAATGTATCAAATACCGCAACATTTCCTAATGCATGAACTCCCGAATCAGTCCGGCTTGCACCGATAACCGCTATATCTTCGCCTAACATTCTACTCAATTCACGATTGATTACTTCCTCAACGGTTATTCCATTAATCTGAACCTGCCAGCCACAATAATTAGTTCCATCATAGCTAATAATCAGTTTAATACGCCTTTTTATTGGTTCTTCTACCATATTCAACCTCATTTCCAAATATGAATTATCACATCTTATTCTTCGTAACAAATGCTACATATAAGATAAATACACATTATATCTAATATTTACATCTGTTTTCTTACAATTCTATATTCATCATCTAACTGATAATATGGACAGTCATAACTTTCATCACTCATAAGTCGCACGACATCATCTTCATCCATATTTACCTGACACATATAATCTTCATAATCTTCATCATACACATAGAAACTGCATGAATTACAATCACCTGAACTCATTTTTTCTTCCTCATTTCACATACTAATAATTAATATCTTAATTGCAACCATTCCTCCAATAAATGCAAAAATACATAAATATGCAACAAAATCACATTTTTTATATTTAAGCGGCTTCATTTTGGTTCTTCCTTTACCACCTCTGTAACATCTCGCATCCATTGCTGTCGCTAAATCATTTGCTCTTCTAAATGCAGATATGAATAACGGAACTAATATAGGAATCATTGATTTTGCCCTTTTAATGATATTTCCATTGTCAAACTCTGCACCTCTTGCTGTCTGTGCTTTAATAATCTTATCAGTTTCCTCCATCAGAACAGGAATAAATCGTAGTGCAATTGACATCATCATAGCTATTTCATGCACAGGAATTCTGATGACATTCATAAAACCTAACGACTTCTCTAAACCATCTGTCAGATTATTCGGTGTAGTAGTAAGTGTCAAAAGTGATGAGCCAATAATCAGTAGTACGAAACGCACACCCATTAATGCCGCTTTAACCAGGCCATCATACGTCATCTTTATAAAACCTAATTCAAAAATGACTCTTCCCGGTGTAAAAAACACATTAAAAAATACACTAATGAATAAAATTACAAATATACTTCGAAGTCCTCTGAATATAAAGCCAAACGGAATCTTTGATATAATAATCACACCTACAAGAATCAAGGCACAAATACTGTAAGTTATAGGGTTTCCACATATAAAAAGCATTAATATAAATGCAAATGTTGCAAATAATTTTGTCCTCGGATCTAACTTATGAATCTTAGAGTCCGTCTGATAATATTGTCCAATTGTGATATCTCTAAGCATTATATTATTCCTTTCATTTCATCTAATGCCTCTTTTACCGTCAATGCATTTCCACTTACATTATAGTTTCTTTCCTTAAGCACATTCATAGCTTTTGTAACTTCCGGAACATCGAGACCGATTTGCTCAAGCTGTTCAACATATTTGAAAACATTTTTCTTAATATCATCAAATACAACTCTGCCGTCATTCATAACTATAAGACGTTCAACGTAATTCGCCATATCCTCCATATTGTGAGATACAATTATTATCGTCTTTGCCTTGTCTGTCTGTAAGCGTTTCAATGAATTCAACAGATTATTTCTAGACATCGGGTCTAATCCTGCTGTTGGTTCATCCAGAATAATTATTTCAGGGTTCATTGCAAGTACACCTGCGATGGCGATTCTTCTTTTCTCACCGCCTGACAACTCAAATGGTGAATCATTATAGTAATTTTCGCCTATACCAAGCATTTCAAGTGCTTCTTTAGCAGCCTTTTTGGCTTCTTCTTCACTCATACCTTTGTTAAGTGGACCAAACATAACGTCTTTAAGCACAGTTTCTTCAAAAAGCTGGCTCTCAGGATACTGAAATACTAATCCGACATCAAGATGCAATCTCTTTTTGTCAAAAGACTTGTCCTGAATATTTTCACCTTTATATGTTACATCTCCAGCTGTCGCCTTAATTAGTCCATTCATAACCTGTACCAGACTTGATTTACCTGAACCCGTATGCCCTATAATTCCTATAAATTCATCATTATATATGTCTAAGGAAATGTCGTCTAATGCCTTAACTTCCATAGAAGTATTTTCTTCATATTTAAGGCTTACATTCCTAAGACTTAGAATCGGTTTTATGTCTTTATTTCCGGTATCTTCTTTAACTTCTTTATTTACAGTATCTTTATAATTTTTTATTTTACTTATTTTTTCTATCTCTTTACTGAGATATTTTTCTTCTACATTATCTTCTTCATTATCTTTTATATTTTCTTCTACTTTTTCATCTATACTCTTCTTTATATTCTTTTCTATATTTGCTTCTGCAATTTCTTTCCTTACTACACCTTTATCGTTTAGGCTTTCTTTTATATTCCCATCTGCCCCATCTGAATTCTTTATCTTATGTTTCTCTAGTCCTCGTTTTTCTAACTCTTTTATAAATTCATCTATCGTAAGAATATCGTACCTGTCGAATTTACCGCATTTATATAATTCGTATGACAATTCCATAATCTGTGGCATATCCAATTTCAATTTCTTAATCTGTTCTACATTACTAAAGACTTCTCTAGGTGTCCCCTGTAATGCAATTTTACCATCATCTATTACCACAACCTTTTTAGCCATAATTGCTTCGTTCATATGATGAGTTATAAGAATTACCGTTATATTCTCATTTTCATTCAGACTTTTTATTATATCCATAACTTCTTTTCTGCCCTGTGGGTCTAACATGGCGGTCGGTTCATCTAATACGATACATTTAGGCTTCATCGCCAATGATGAAGCTATCGCAACTCGCTGTTTTTGGCCTCCTGATAAATGATTTGGCGATTTCTTTCTGTATTTGTACATATCGACTTTTGTAAGTGAATCTTTTATTCTGTCCCAGATTTTCTCGGTCTTAACACCCAGATTCTCAGGGCCGAAGCCAACATCTTCTTCAACAGTTACGCCTACTATCTGATTGTCAGGGTTTTGAAATACCATTCCACATTTTTCACGAATCTTCCATAATTCTTCAACGCTTTTAGTATCTTCTCCATCTATATAAATATTACCCTCGTCCGGTAATAATAGTGCATTCAGATGCTTTGCAAATGTAGACTTGCCTGAACCGTTATGTCCTAATATTGCTATAAAATCACCCGGCTCAATTTCTATATTAAGGTCATTAAGAATCTTCTTTTCCTCGATGACTTCATTATTTTCATTTTTAATTTTAACTTTGTATTTAACATTTCTAGCTTTAATTATGCTCATAGACACCTCTAGAGTGAAATCTTTATTATAAATATAAAAAGTATTGTAAATCTAAAATAGAGGAAGAAAAGTTTTCTTTCCTTCCTCTACATATATATAACATTTATTATACTAATTCAAGTACAACCTGCATTGCTGCATCACCTTTACGCTGTCCGATTTTGATGATTCTTGTATATCCACCATTTCTATCAGCATATTTTGGTGCAATTTCGTCGAATAACTTCTGTGTTAAATCAACAGTTTTTGTATTCTTCTTCTTTCCAGCTGCATCTGTAGGAACTTCTTTAACCGTGTAAAGAACTTTCTGCATTTTTCTTCTAGCATGGAGTCTTGAAGGATTGTCTTTCTTGATTGTCTTATCAACAAAATCTACTTTGTCAACTTTCTTTCCATCAACAACTTCCTTTACTCTCTTGCCATCTTTATCTTTAACATATACTTTAGCTTTAACTGTAACTTCTTCGTAGTTATCTTTTTCTTTAACTGCCATGGCGATTAAACTTTCAACCACTTTACGAACTTCTTTAGCTCTTGTTTCAGTTGTTTCAATCTTTCCATTTTCGATTAAAGCTGTTGCAAGACTTCTAAGCATAGCTTTTCTCTGTGCTGAAGTTCTTCCAAGTTTTCTATATCCTGCCATTTCTAATCTTACCTCCTTTACTTAGGAACATTCTCTAGTTGTCACTATCTTTTAAATGTAAACCTAATTCTTTCAATTTAGCATACACTTCGTCAAGTGACTTACGTCCAAGATTTCTAACTTTCATCATATCATCTGCTGTCTTGTTAGTTAATTCCTGAACTGTGTTAATACCAGCTCTCTTCAAACAATTGTATGAACGAACTGATAACTCTAATTCATCAATGTTCATTTCTAACACTTTAACTTTCTCATTAACAACAGGCTCAGCCATAATGTCAACATTCTTAGCTTTGTCTGAAAGGTTAATGAAGTAATTTAAGTGTTCACTTAAAACCTTAGCTGCCAAACTAACTGCTTCGTCTGGAGCAAGTGTTCCGTTTGTATATACATTTAATGTAAGTTTGTCAAAATCAGTAATCTGACCAACACGCGTATTCTGAATCTGCATATTTACTCTTTCTACTGGTGTGTAGATAGAATCGATTGCAATTACGCCAATTGGTAACTCGTCATTTTTATTCTTATCAGCACTTACATATCCTCTGCCTTTAGTAATAGTTAATTCTGCATAGAATCTACTATCTTTTCCACCACTTAATGTAGCTATAACTAAATCTTTGTTAAGAATCTCGATATCAGAATCTACCTGAATATCTGCTGCTGTTACAACGCCATCACCAACTTTTTCAATATATCCTACTACAGGAGCATCGCTTTCGCTATTGCTCTTGATAGCAAGACTCTTGATGTTCATGATAATCTCTGTAACATCTTCCTTAACACCAGGGATTGAACTGAATTCATGCAAAACACCGTCAAATTTAACCTGACTAACGGCTGCTCCAGGTAATGAAGAAAGCATAATTCTTCTTAATGAATTACCAAGAGTTGTGCCGTAACCTCTTTCAAGAGGTTCTACAACAAATTTACCATATTTATTATCTTCTGAGATTTCTGCTATCTCAACGTTAGGTATTTGAAAATCGAACACTAAAAAGCCCCTCCTTTTTCTGTTTTAGGAATTGCCTAAGCCTATTTCGAATATAATTCGACGATAAGCATTTCGTCAACTGGTACATCTATGATTTCTCTTGTAGGTATTTCTTTAACAACACCACTAAGATTCTCATGATCTGCTTCTAACCATTCTGGAACTAATCTTCCGTCAGTTACCTCAAGGATATCTTTATATCTCTGAGAAGCTTTATGTTTCTCTTTAATTTCGATTGTATCGCCAGCTTTTACTAAATATGAAGGGATGTTAACCTGTTTACCATTAACTAATACATGTTTGTGGTCAACAATCTGTCTTGCTTCTTTTCTAGTTCTAGCATATCCCATACGGAATAACACATTATCAAGTCTAAGCTCAAGTAAAATCATAAGATTTTCACCTGTCATGCCGTTCATCTTCTGTGCTTTCGCATAGTAATTTCTAAATGGTTTCTCTAATACACCGTAGATGAATTTTGCTTTCTGTTTCTCTCTTAACTGGAGACCATACTCACTCATCTTCTTGTTTGCTCTATTTAACTGTCTTTTTGATTTTTTATCTATTCCTAAATATACTGGATCTAATCCAAGTGATCTACATCTCTTAAGAACAGGAACTCTATTTACTGCCATCTATTTGCACCTCCTATTAGACTCTTCTACGTTTTGGTGGGCGGCATCCATTATGAGGAACTGGAGTAACGTCCTTAATACTAGTAACTTCAAGACCACATGCCTGAAGAGCACGAATTGCTGCTTCACGTCCTGATCCCGGACCCTTAACCATAACATCTACTGATTTTAAGCCATGTACCAAAGCTGCCTTTGTAGCAGTTTCCGCTGCCATCTGAGCTGCATAAGGAGTAGATTTCTTTGAACCTCTAAATCCTAGACCACCTGCACTTGCCCATGAAAGAGCATTTCCTTCAGTATCTGTTAATGTTACGATTGTATTATTAAAAGATGATTGAATGTGCGCTTGTCCGCGTTCAACGTTTTTCTTTACACGCTTTTTTGTCACTTTTTTTGTAACTTTAGCCATTTTAAACTAACCTCCCTTATG
>OMVQ01000053.1 GCA_900314555.1 uncultured Eubacteriales bacterium
AATGTCGCTTGCGACATTCTCCGCCTGCGGCGGGTTGCTATAGCAACATTTTCTGCTCCGCCGCAGTGCGATCCTCGCGGAGCGTTTATTACTTACCAGGACAATTTCAACGAAATTTTCTGGTAAGTAATAAAATGACATAGTGTAAATAAGATGATGACATCTTAACACCTTATTCATACTATGTCAATAGGAATTATATGTTTTATTATTTTTTCTTCCTACACAGCATCGCAGTTGCAATTAATGAAGTAAACGGAACTGTAAGTATTATTCCCATTGTTCCCGCAATACCTTTCATTATCTCAATACCAACCGAATACATATTAAGAACCTGGTGCATCTGATATGCGTACGCATAAATAATCATCATAAGGTTAATGCTTCCGCCCACATATGCAAGAATAAGTGTATTAGACATCGTTCCTATCATATCCCTGCCGATAGTTATACCTGATTTAAACATTTCCTTTTTATCAATATCAGGAACTTTCTGCTTAATTTCATTAAGAGATGATGCGACTGACATTGCAACGTCCATAACTGCTCCAAGTGATGAAATCAATATTCCTGAGAACAGCATACCACCAATGTCTAATTTAGAATTCTGTCCTACATAGACCAAGGTCTCAATCTCATTTACATTCATTCCTGTTATGTGAGATGTCTTACCAAATATCAGGGCGATAACTCCAGCCACTACGACACCTGCTATACTTCCAAGCATTGCCGCTATTGATTTCGGTTGTAAATCAGCTAACAGTATATGAGTAACAACCGTAATAAGTATTACGGTAATGATTGCCGCAACAAATGGTGACACGCCTATATACATCATCGGAATATAGAGCATTATTATCACAACAAATGTGAAAATGAGTGCTAATAACGAATTTATTCCTTTCTTTCCACCGACTAACCACATTACAGCCAGAAATGCACACACTAATACACCGATTTCAAATTCTCTGTCATAATTGTACACATTTGCGGTTAACTGTCCACCGTATTCACTTATATTTGCAATTACCTTTGTTCCAACCTTACAGTCAGCACCATATAAATATCCATTAAGACTATATGCATCTACTTTTTGTCCTCTGTATCTGCCTGATTTGATAAGTAAAGTAACCTCCTGGCTGGAGTCGCTTCCGCTTTCTCCTGCCTGAAGGTTATTTACCTTTGTAACTACAGCTTTAACATATTCTGTTTTATCCTCCGCAAGTAACGGAGTTCTTTTAATGCTGTTGCTAAAGAAGATTACTAATATCAACATCAGAACAATACATATGTACTTTCCTGTTTTTGATATTATTCTTCGCACTCTTCTTCCTTCTTTCTGTTAAGTGATAACATAGCTGCTGCTATTGACAGAATTCCCATACCTGCTACACATATAATGCTATTTAACTTATCTCCGGTCTTTGGTGCCTTAACATTTGTATCAGCACTTTTAACAGTATTATTATCATTACCTTTTATTGAAGCATTTTTGTTATCTACTTTTACACTGTCTTTGTCGTTACCATTACTGTTATTATCATTATTAGTACCGCTATTATTATCATTGTTAATACCGCCATTATTGTCATTCCCATTATTGTTGTCATCTGACTTATCATCATTTTTGATTTCTTCAAGGCTCTTTATTGCATTGATGACCTCTGCCTTTGAAGCTTCTACACTTTCGGCATTAACAATTGGAAGATTTGCATTTTCGATTTCTACACCATTACTAATCTGTAAATATATTGTCTTATCAAGTAATGTTGAGATTCCCTGTTTGAAACGGTTAACTGAAGTTTCATTAACAATGTCCTTATCTTCTGCATTTACTACTGAACCGTAACCTTTTACCCTGTCATCTTCTGTACCATATTTAGTTGTTATTTCATCAATAAATGCATCTTTTTCTGTTGTATATGATTCTTTAAGTGCTTTCAATTTCTCTAATGCTGCCTTTAATTTTGCAATGCTGTCCTCTGTATATTTAGAAGTATCATTTGCAAGGATATCTTCTGCCTGACTTAATAAATCATCTGTTGAAATGTCATCTGAAGTTTTATTGATTGTGAAATCATCTGCATATTTATTGCCATCGTAATCATATGTTTTGATTGTCAATGAATTATTTGTAAAATCAATCGTTGAAAATGATGGTAATAAAGCATTTGTTCTCTCAGCAATGTAATATGGTGTGTAATTCAAAAGATTGTAGTATTTTGAACCCGAACCTGAACCTGTTGTAATGTATAAAGTACCTTCCGGATTAGTAACGCTGCCTGATGAAATATCGTAATCAATTACATTTCCGTCTAATACCTGATAACTTCTGGAATATGTATGGTCGTGTCCTGTAAGACATATGTCAATGTCGAATTCGTCCATAAGTGGTGCAAATATAACTCTGTTTGTAGCTGCATCTGTATCAGCGTGTGGCTGACCTGAACCATAGATATCGCTATGGAATATTACTACTTTCCAAAGTGCATCAGTATTATTATCAACTGCTTCCTGCATTAATGCTCTATGCTCTGCCTGATTTCTGTTGTTACTGTTTAATGAAATGATAAGAACTTTTCCATATTTGAAATAATAATCACTTCCTGCATTTGTACTTCCTAAGTTCTTCTCTGAATTTGGATTATTAAAATGCGCACTATAATCTGATACTGCCGTATCGTGGTTACCTATTGTTGAAGCTATTGGAAGACTTCTAAATGCTACCGGATAGAGATAACCTGCATACTCACTTTCTCTTGTCTTAAGGTTACTGTCAGAAGTTCCTGAGGTATCAATCTGGTCACCTGCCGACAACAGAAATGCTGCATCAGGACATACTTTCATAGCTGTCTCAATTGTCTTATTCCAGTTATATGTATCTCTTGAAACACTTGAATCTGTTGCTGTCTTATCATCTGAACTTCCTGATGCACCAATCTGTGGGTCTCCTGTAAGAATTACTGAGAACTCTTCGCTCTTAGCTGTATTATACTTATATGTCTCAGACCATTTAGTTGTAGCATCATCTGTATAATTATCTGTATATTCATAATTGTATGTATTACCATATTCAAAATAATCATTTACTGATATCTGATTCTTAGCTGTGTAAATATTTCCCTGCCAGTTTTCGGCTGTTATGTCTTTTGCTTCGCCTGTAACAATTACTGCATTTGATTTGTTACCGTCTTTCCATACTCTTACTGCAGGTGTTCCTTTATCCTTAGAATACCATGAGAAATTCAAATCTTTCTCTGTCTTTCCAGGTGTCAAAGCAATTTTTGCTGAATTATCATAATTACCCTCTGTATGCCAGATATTGTCTCTCCAACTCTGAAATTCTGTACTGCCATCTGTCTGTGCTGCTGTACTTGCTGACTGATATTCGCCATATGCAAATGCATTAACCTGTGTGTAACTTAATGTCATTGTTGCAAGCATTGCTAAACACGTTGCTTTTCTTACGAGATTTTTCTTCTTCATATACGTCTCCATTCTGAAGCGTAGCGGATATTCGCGTAATAGAAATTATGAATATAATTTCTATTATCGCATCAATGCAATTTTGTGACGCTCCGGCACAAATTGCTATGTAAAAAATTGGCGTATCAATGCAATTTTTTACATTATGCTCCATTCTATTTTTCTATGCTCTCTTCTTTGCACGATTCAGATTGTAACAAAACGTATATTTATGAACTATCATATTTCCCTTAAATTCCTCTTAAAATTGTGTAAAGTCTAAGTTTGGCTGACATATTCCTCATCTGCCTTTTTTACATAGAATTTATATTTTCTACACTTTTGAATATAATTATATATATGATATTTTATGTGATAATTTTTTACTTACCAGGAAATTTCGTTGAAATTGTCCTGGTAAGTAAAAAACGCTCCGCGAGGATCGCACTGCGGCGGAGCAGAAAATGTTGCTATAGCAACCCGCCGCAGGCGGAGAATGTCGCAAGCGACATT
>OMVQ01000019.1 GCA_900314555.1 uncultured Eubacteriales bacterium
GAAATAAGATTACCATTTTCATCATATTTAAGTTTTTTAACCTGACCAATTTCATCTGAAATTGATGAAAGTTTTCCGTCTTTTTCGTATGTTAAATCAGTTTTATTTCCAAGGGCATCACTCATACCGGTTATATTTCCCTTTGAGCCATAATCCATACTTACTAAAAGTTTATCGTCTACTTTTATGCTGTTGACAATGTTTAAATCATTGTATTTAAGCTCTTCTTTCGTTCCATCCGGTGAAATAAGAGTTTTGAGATTACCATCCTTGTCACGCTCATACTTTGTGACATTCCCATTCGCATCTGTTGATTCAATAAGTTTATTATCAGCATCATATTTATTTGTAGTTGAATTACCAAGAGCATCAACTGTCTTAATCACATTTCCATTGTCATCATAATAAAATACTGTTGGATTGCCATTTCTATCTCTGACAACTTCCATTTTTGCATCAATATCGTGTTCATACTCGATTCTGTTTCCGTTAGAATCTACAGTTGCTTTAAGTCTGCCATTTTCATCATATTCGTTTCTTGCAACCGGTTTTCCTGATGGATCAATTATTTCTGTAAGATTATGGTCGTCATCATATGAATAAATAATATTTCTTCCGGCATAATCAGTTGTTAATACAAGATCACCATTATCATCATAACCATATTTTATAGAATTGATTACATTATTCTTACTGTCTGTTTCTGTTGCACTAATAATTCTGCCTTTACTGTCTCTTGTAAAATTAATTCCATAACCTTCTGAATGTGTAAATCCATTTTTGCTGATATTTACAACATTTCCATTTGCATCAGATGCTTTTGTAAGACCTTTTGTAGGAGAAAGATACATCTTTGTTCCTTCTTTTGTAGTAAGGACAAAGTCCTGTATATCAAGTAAATTTATATCTTCAAAATATAAATTACTTCCCTGTAAAAATGCAGTATTATCGCCATCAATTTCAAGTGTCTTTGTCTTATCAGTTTCACATACAAATTTTATCTGAACCTGATCTATTGGAACCCATGCTCTTTGATCCGGCAACAATTTCAGACTGAATTTATCACTTGTTCCATCACCATAGGTTACTGTAATATCATGGTTTAATGTCTGTTCAATGTAATAAGATGTAGAAAGTTTACTGCCTTTTTGAACCTGGTTATAACCTTCATATAATGGATTACTAAGTGTAATATTTACACTCTGCATTCCAAGACTCCAGCCATACCCAAAGTCACTAAAAGATTTATTTCTGCTATCATAATTTCTATTTACCTGTAATGGCACACCTGACACATTTGAACTGATATCCGTAAATCCTAAAGCCATATTTCCCACTTTAAGATTACCTGTTACATTAATTATTCTTTCAGTTGTTGACCTGTTGCCACCATTATCAACTGCTGTAAGTTTTAATGTATAGCTTCCGTTCATAAGCATTGTTGTATCAAGTTCTCCGACTTTTCCATTTTCAATGCTTTCATATCCTTTTGCTATCTCTACATAATCTTCTGTACCATTTAACTTATACTCTAAAGTGTAGTAGGCAAGACTGGTTTCGTCTTTAACCGTACCTATGATATCTGTTTTTGTTTTTAAGTCACTATCTGCTTCAGGTGTTATAAATTCTGCTGTTGGATGAATGTTATCACTTCTATCAAAGAATCTAATCTGCTTTGTAACTGATTTCAATTCTCCATCTACCATTGCTGTAAATGTGACATTGGCAAGACCTGCATCATTCTTTGTAACCGATACTTTTTTACCATCTAATGTTATATCTGCATCATCAGAGGTAACACTTATGTCTGTCGTATTCTTTGGATAGGAAATATATCCTGCTACAGTATCACCTGCATTTGCAATTGTATTTGCAAATACTAATGCAATTTCCAGATTTTCATTGTTTCCGCCTATATTTGTTCTTCCATCTTCATACACCGTAAATGTATATGTTGTCGTTCTTGTATTTCCTGCTTCGTCCTTTGCAACTACTTTTACCTCATATTCACCCACACTATATTCCGGGAATTCATATGCTGCAATCTCGGCATTATCTATATTGGAATTTCCTGTTGCAATAACTACTTCATCAATAACCTTATTATCTTCTTTTTTGCCTGTAGTTACTTTATATTCTTTTAAATGTTCGTCTGTAATTGAACCAGTAAGCTTAATTTTTAAAATCTTATTTTCAATTACTGCATCTAAATCAGCTAAAATATCAGGTGCTGTTTTATCATCATTTTCAACAAAATGTCCTGCTGTGTATGTAAATTCTGCTTTTGAAACACATGTATTTCCGGCTACATCTATGGCTGATAATTCCACCTCATATGTTCCATCTGATAAACCTTCTGTTGAAATAGTTCCAAGTTCTGCATTTTCTACATTTTCATAGCCTTTGACAATAGTAATTTTTACTGATTCATTTGCCTTATTGAAATATGTAAGTGTGTATTCTGAAAGCTTTGTTTCATCTGATACCGAACCCTCAATTACAATATTTTTATTTTCTGCATCTAATGCTATTTTTGTAAATGCTGTAACCGGAGGAATCTTATCAACTTCTTCTTTTTCTACTGTAATATTGAAGCTTACTTCTGCCGTTAAGCCTGCTTCATCTTCTGCTGTAATTCTATAACAGTAGACACCTTCCTCAAGTTCGTCTGTATTAATTGTTCCAATAACAGCATTTACAATTGCTTCACTACCTTCTGCTATAAGAACTTCTTCGCTATTTTCGTCACCTATTTTTGTTCTTGTAACTTTATAGCCCTTAAGTTTTCTGTCATCAGTAATTGAACCTTTTATTTCTACAATTCCTGATATAACGCCATCTTTAGGTTCTGTAATTATAATTTCCGGAGGAGTAACATCTCTGTTATCTATTACGGTAATTGTTTTTGTTTCGGTTGTGACATTTCCTGCAATATCTGTAGCTATCGCTGAAATAGTAATAACACCGGCTTCATTCGCTTTAAGCTCGTATCTATTATATCCACTTCCGATTACATCATCATTGCATTTTATTTCAAAAGTAGAAATACCAAAATTATCTTCAGCATATCCCTCAATATAAACTGATTCGCCTATATTTACTTCTGTTTTACTTACACTTAATGTTACCTTTGGAGGCTCCTTGTCATCAGGCTTTGTATATACTCTGGCATCATTTGTATTAATGCTGATAACAGCCGGTCTGCTATATGTTCCCTCATAATCTTTTACAATGTATTTGACAAGATATGTTTTACCCATATCTGTCTGTGCAGGAAATCTTCCCTCTGTCCATTTGTTATCATTTATTTCTTTATAATAGAATTTTTCTTCAATAATTCCTTTTTTAGCATCTGACAGATGATCTGAATCATATGCAGAATACGAAATATTTGTAATACATTTCTTAGAATCGCTGTCAGACTGCATTATATCAGCCTTAATTTCAGCTATTGGTCTGGTCTGTGCAACAATTAACTTTTCAACTTCATCTGTGTCTGACCACTTCACATATCCTGCCAATGCAGAATTTCCCTTTGTTGGATCATCACTGACTCTGTGAGTAATTACATATGCACCAACATTTTCAAACATTGTCATTGGTTCTGACTGAATAAATGTAACCTGTTCACCATCGTTATCAAATATAGTAGGATCATAAATATATGTCCATTCATCACTTCCCTTGTTATCATTTTCAGCATCACTATAAGTACCTTTATATTCAACCTTTTCATCTGTTGAAATAGTGCTTCCTATTGTATAATCTTTACTTAATACATCAGATTCAATGTCTGAAATAATGTGATTTACTGCTTCTGTTACAAGTTCTTCCTGTGTTTTTTCACTTTCTTCACTAACAGAAATATTTGTATTTTCACCATTGTTATCAATAATATCTACTAATCTGTTATAAGAACTTATGGATACATCATTACCAATACCATAAAACTTAACATCTTTTGATAATAATGCAGCCGCCACATTTGCAGTTCTTCCGTTATCTGATAATTCAGGAATTACTGCATCACTTAAATTAATGACATAATGATTTGTTCCTGGTGTCCACTGATGCTTATTAACAACATCAGAAAGGCTCTCTCCTGAGATTGTCTGCATTACGATATTTTTAAATGTGAAATATGACTGCTGATAACAACCATGACTTTCATGGCTGATTATCGGACCATATCCATATGCAGCAACTCCGTCATCTTCAAGTACATACTGATTAATAATAATCTTATCACCATCGTATACAGTTATTACGTTGTCCTCAATAATTATCTTAAAATGATGATTTGCATATACATTTGATATAGGAAATGTCTGTAATAATTTTCCTGCATATTGAACATATTCATATGAACCATTTCTGAAATTAGTTAAATTAGTTTTATTTATTTTAACTAATTTAAGTCCACTACTTGTAACAAGTATGCAATATCCCTGAATATAGTTTTCTTCTTCTGAAACTATGGTGTTAAATAGGAAACCGCCGCCTTCCATACTATGCCAGTCAGTACCATCTCTCTGTAAATCAAAATCAAATACTTTTCTATCCGGATTATTATCTTCAACATATAGGAAATCTTTAAATGCTGCATAATAATATCCAACCATTTTTATATCTTTTCCTGTATACTGGATATGCTGTGGAAGAACATGGCCCCAGTCATTAAATCCCGGATGATCATACTCTTTCCAGGCAAATGTATCTGTCGCTGTAATTGCAGATGTGCTTACTGTAGTAATATTGGCTTCAATACCTTTTTCCTTTAACTTATCTTCGACAAGCTTACTTGCTTCTGAATAAGCATTCAATACATCTTTATCTGCACTGCCAACCGTAAAAATAATGTCTGCAATTTTACTTTTTTCTACAGTCACCTTTGACTTTGGTGCCTGGTTAGTAATTTCAAATACTTTTTCTGTATTTCCTGATAAATATACCGAATCATCTATTAATGATGGAATTGTATCTGTAAATGTCTCTTTTACATTAAGTACAATTTTATATTTACCAACATTATCTAACTCATAGTTAAATGAGCTTCCATCTCCATCTCTTTCATCTATAATTTCTGTATCATCAAATATATCATCATTGTTTGAATCATAGAATAATATGTAATGTCTGTAGTTAATTTCATCACCAATTTCTGAACTTGATTCATCACATAAAGTAATATTTAATTTTCCGTTACTATTTCTTACAAATACATCTTCATTATCTGTATTCTCTCCCTCATCTGCCAAAAGATTAATCAGGGCAGAGAGAATTCTTCTTTTGTAGCCGACGGTTCGTTTATCAACGTCAACAGCTTCATTCACTCTGTTTTTCTTATTTTCAGATGAAAGA
>OMVQ01000046.1 GCA_900314555.1 uncultured Eubacteriales bacterium
ATTGTTACTCATATATTATTTCTCCCGAATAAATTATATTCTAATATATTATCAAACCTATGATAATATACCAGAAATATGTTATAATATGATTTAGCATTGAGCTGTGCCACCTCATAAAAATATAAAATATATCTGCTTGCAGAATATATATTATATTTTTATGAGGTGATAGTGCGAAAGCCGTCAGTCAGATAGAGCGAAGCGAAATCGGACTGGCACAGCGACAAGTAGAGATAGGCAGATATTATAAATAGGAGAACTTATGGGATTACAACTTATTTTAGGAAGTAGTGGAACAGGTAAAACTACGAAAATTTACAATGATATGCTGCAGAAAAGCAGCATTGATAAAGATAGAAAATATTTAGCTGTTGTGCCAGAACAGTTTACTATGGAGACACAGAAAATCATAGTAGAATTGTCACCGGGACATGGAACAATGGATATAGATATTTTAAGTTTTGACAGGCTTGCTAAGAGAATATTCGATGAGGCAGGAATGAATACACTAGAAGTGTTAGATGATACCGGAAAATGTCTTATTATCAGGAAGATAATAGAAGAAAACAAGAACAGGCTTACGGTATTCGGTTCAAAAGTGAAGATGTCAGGTTTCATTGATGAAATGAAATCACTTGTGTCAGAACTTTACCAATATGGAATAGGCGAGAAAGAACTAGATGAGATGCTTGTTAAAAGCACTAAGAAGCCATTATTATATGCAAAACTTGAGGATATAAGACTTATAATGGTAGAATTAAAGAAATATCTTGAAGATAAATTCATAATGAATGAAGAGATACTTAGAAGAGTATGCGAACTTATTCCTGAATCTGAAATAGTTAAAAACAGCTATATAACATTTGATGAATATACAGGTTTCTCGCCTGTCCAGTACGAAGTTATAAGAATGTTATTAAAATATGCCGGTGACATAAATGTTGCACTTACAGTAAGAGATGCTGATGAAATCGATTATGCAAAAGCCGGTGACGGATTAGATACATTTGGAATTACTGTTAAGACAGTCAATAAATTAAAGAGAATTGCCAGTGATGAAAATGTTGAAATATATAGCGACATTATACTTAAAGAAAATTACAGATTTAAAGAATGTAGTGAGTTCAGATATTTAGAAGAAAATATATTCTTATATGGCAAGAAGCCATTTGAGGTTAAGGATAGTGAACGTATAAGTGTTCATGTCTGTGCAAATGCAGAAACGGAAGCAGATTATGTGGCATATAATATTAAAGAATTAGTTAATACAAAAGGCTATAGATATAAGGATATAGCTGTGGTTACTGCGGATATTTCTACATATCACAGAGTAATAACAGAAGTGTTCCAAAAACATGATGTTCCTTGCTTTATTGATTATAAAAGAAGTGTGATTGCCAATCCAATGGTGGAAAGTCTGAGAGCAGTTTTAGAAATCATTTCAGAGGGATATTCGTATGAGTCAGTATTCCGACTTCTTAAATGCGGTATGTCATCATTAGAGCGAAAAGAGATAGATAAACTAGAGAATTATGTAATTCGTTATGGAATAAGAGGGTATAAGAGATATTCTAATGAATTTGTGAGTGCAAATGAAGAGATTGACGAAGATATTAACATAGCAAGACAGAAATTCATAGATGATACAGATAATTTATATAAGGCATTTAAGAAGAACACCAGAATTACGGTAAGAGAAGCTGTTACGGCACTTTATGAATTTGTGGTAAGACTTAATATGGACGGTAAATTAGCAGCCATGGAGAGATATTTTAGAGAAAATAATAATCTTTCGATGGCTAAAGAATATGCCCAGACATATGAAAAAGTAATGAAACTTTTCGATAAAACAGTATTCTTAATTGGTGATGAAATGGTTAATGCCAAAGAATTAGCCGCTATCTTAGATTCAGGCTTTGAGGATATCAAAGTCGGAATAATTCCAACAACCTTAGACAGAGTCGTAGTCGGAGATATAGAGAGAACAAGATTAAATAATGTTAAGGCATTGTTCTTCATAGGCGTAAATGACGGCTTAATTCCGAAGAGCGAGGTAAAAGGTGGAGTGCTTACGCAGGGAGAACGCAGTTTCCTTGAAGAAAATGATATCGAATTATCACCAGGTGCAAGGGAGAATGTATTTATACAGAAATATTATTTATACCTGATGCTTACGAAAATGCAGGAAAAATTATATATTTCATTTAAGAGAATGAACGGTGACGGAAGTTCGGCAAGACCATCATATCTTATCAATAATTTAATGAAAATGTTTAAAGGTATTAAGGTGTATGATGAAGAAAATGCAAGAGGAAGCGCAATTGTAAATAAGATAACTAATATCAAATCAGCCAAATCATACGTTTCAGATTTGATTGGAGGATATTTACGAGAAGAATATGATAAGGACGAGGAGACATTTTTCAGGGAATTATATGCAATATGCCAGAGATATGATGTGAATTTAGACGAGTTAGTCAAGGCGGCAACATATGAAAATACACCTACTAAGTTAGATAAGGCGGTTGCTAAATCTGTTTATGGCGATAATCTGCATAATTCTGTATCAAGATTAGAGAAGTTTGCAGCCTGTGCATATGAGCATTTTATGAATTATGGATTAAATCTGCAGCCAAGACGTGAATTCGAAGTAAATAGTGCGGATATAGGAAGTATTTACCATAGTACAATTGAATTATTCTCAAAGAAAATAAGAGATGAGAAGATATCGTGGAAAGACATTGATGATAACCGAAGAAATGAGCTTATTAATGAATGTGTAAGCGAGGCAGTTATCAAAAACGGAAACGATGTATTTGAGGATAGTGCAAGAAATAAATTTATAGTCAACCGTATAAGAAAAATGGCTCAAAAGACGGCCTGGGTATTACAACAGCAGATTATAGCGGGTGAATTCATTCCACAGGATTTTGAGTTAAGATTTTCGTCTGAAAAAGGGTTAGATGCGTTAAAGTATGAATATGCTGACGGAACTACTATGAATATAAGCGGAATAATCGACAGAGTGGATTATTATAACGATGGCGATGACATATATGTTAAAATCGTTGATTATAAATCAGGTAATAAGAAATTAGAAATAAATGATATATATAATGGTCTGCAGCTGCAGTTAGTCTTATATATGGAGGCAGCGGTAGAATTTGCAAAGAAGAGATATCCTGATAAGAATATAATTCCGGCTGCTTTATTCTATTATAATATCGATAATCCGGTGTTAGATGGCGACAGAATACTTAAAGATTCAAGAGTAATAAAAGCAACGGCAGAAGACAGAGAAGAGATAATTAAGGATTGTGCTTTAAAGATGACATTAGACCATCAGAAAGTTGAGGGCTTCATCAGTAACAACAGTAAATCAATCAGGGCAATGGATAAAAATGCTGACGAACTTAAAAGTAACGGCGGTGAATCATCAGTAATTCCTTTAGGCTACAATAAAAGCGGAGATTTCAAGGCAAAATCAGGTGTTGTATCAGAATATGATATGGAGAAATTAGTCACATTTGTACACAATAAAGTGGGAGAATTAGGACAGCATATTCTAGATGGTGAGATAGACATTAATCCGTATATTAAGGTAAGTTCAAGTGGAGGTCTTAATAATGGAAAAACACCATGTGCGTATTGTGAATACAATGATGTGTGTGGCTTTGATGGAAAAGTAAGTGGATATGAATATCGTAAATTAGTCAAAAAGAAAGACGAAGAAGTCTGGAAACTATTAAGACAGGAAGTCTACGCCGGTGAAGATATATCAGAGAAATTAGCAGACGAAAAGGTTAAAGATAATCTGGCGGATAGAAACATAACAGATGAAAAAGTTAAGGATAATCTGGCGGATAGAAATATAACAGATGAAAACAAAGAAATAGATAAAGATAGAAAAAAAGGAGGTGAAAACAGTGGCGAATTGGACTAATGAGCAGCAGAAAGTTATAGATACAAGAGATAGAAATATCTTAGTTTCGGCAGCAGCAGGTTCAGGTAAGACAGCGGTCTTAGTTGAGCGAATTATTAAACGAATTACGGACGAGGAGAATCCGTTAGATATAGACAGATTGCTTGTTGTTACATTTACAAATGCGGCAGCGGCAGAGATGAGAGAGCGAATTCTAAGGGCAATTGAAAATGAGCTTAATAATAATCCTGAGAATGTACATTTACAAAGACAGCAGGCATTTATTAATAATGCAAATATTACAACGATACACAGCTTTTGCTTAGGACTTGTAAAAGAGCATTTTAATGATGTAGATTTAGATCCGGGTGTGAAAGTAGCAGATGAGGGTGAAATGGCATTACTTCGTTCAGATGTGGCAAAAGAAGTATTAGAAGATTTCTATGAAGAGGGAAGCGAGGAATTTCACCGATTTGTAGCACAATTTGAAAGTAAGAACAGTGATGCATATTTAGAGAATATGATATTGTCACTTTACAGAAAAGCAATGGATTATCCATGGCCTGAAGAATGGCTAGATACCTGTGTAGAGAAATATAATTGTAGTAACGAGAGTGAGTTAGCAGAAAGTGAATATGTGAAATTAATTACTACATATACAAACGGACTATTAAGTGAAATGTATGAACAATATGGATTAATGCTTAAGATATGTTCGACAGGTGGACCAATTGTATATGAAGAATTATTGACTGCAGAAAGAGAAGAAATAAAAAGAATCATTGAGGAAGAAGATTTCGACAGAAGAAAAGTCAAATTGAATTATAAATTCCAGACACTTCCAAGATGTAAAGCTGATTCGTGTGATGCTGAATTAAAACAGGTAGTTGTGGACTACAGAAATGAGATAAAGGACAGTTTTAAGAAAATAAGAGAGAAATTCTATTTTCAGACACTAAGTGAAGCGCTTGAAGAAATGAAAAAGTGCAGACGGATTGTAGAAATGTATGTGAAGCTTGCAAAGGCATTTATCATTAAATTCAATGAGAAGAAACGAGACAGAAATGTTATTGACTTTAATGATTTCGAGCATTATGCGATTGACATACTGGTTAAAAAAGACGGAGATAAGATTATTCCTACTGCTGTGGCTGATGAGTTAGCAGACAGCTTTGATGAAGTTATGGTTGATGAATATCAGGACAGTAATATAGTGCAGGAAACAATTTTATCAAGCGTTTCTAAAGAAAGAATGGGCATATATAACCGCTTTATGGTGGGTGATGTCAAGCAGAGCATATATGGTTTCAGAGGTGCCAAACCTGATATATTTATTGAGAAATATAATACTTATGACAGTAAGAATAAAGATGCAAAGAATTATAAAATAGTTCTTGATAAGAATTTCAGAAGCAGGGAGGGGGTACTTACAAGCACTAACTTCTTCTTCAGACAGATAATGAATGAAGCATTAGGCGAAATTAATTATGATGAGGAAAACCGACTGAATTATGGCGCAATATTTAAAGAATGTGACAACGAAGAATACGCTAGAAGGATTGATGATAGGACAGAATTATATCTGGTAGGAAATGATAATTCTGAAGAGATGTCCGAGGAAATGTCGGCATTTAGTGATGAGGGCGAAGCAGATGGTGGTGAAGATGATATTCCGACAACAGCTAATGAGTTAGAGGCTAAGGCAATAGCTGCAAGGATTAAGGAACTTGTCGATACTGAACATGGAATGGTAGTTTTTGATAAAGAGACGTCTAAATACCGCCCGGCAAAATATTCAGATATAGTCATACTTCTTAGAAGTACATCAGGAATAGCAGAAGTTATTAATAATGAACTTATGAGTTCGGGAATTCCCTGCTATATGGAGGCAAAATCAGGATATTTCAAAACATTAGAGATAAGAACAATATTAAATTATCTTAAAATAATAGATAATCCACTACAGGATATAGCTTTGGCGGCTGTCTTAAAATCACCGATAGTAGGAGTAAATGATGAAGAATTAGCTCTTATAAGACTTAATGGTGGAGAGGGCAGTACCCTCTATGAAAATATCTGCGATTATCTGAATGAAGAAAAATCTAAAGAGACAGAATGGTATAAAGCTGAGTTATTCGAACGTTTAAAGCAATTTAATGATATGCTTAATGATTTCCGAGTGAAAATCACTTATATGTCTATATATGATTTATTATGTGAAATGTTAGAAAGAACCGGATATTATAATTTCGTAAAGGCAATGCCTGCCGGAGAAAGAAGAAAAGCTAATGTAGATATGTTAAAAGAGAAAGCGGCAGCATATGAAAGCGGAAGTTATAAAGGACTATTTAATTTCATCAGATATATTGAGAAAATGAATAAGTATGAAATAGATATGGGCGAAGCATCAATAATTTCAGAAAATGATAATGCGGTTCGAATTATGACAATTCACAAGAGTAAAGGTCTGGAATTTCCAATCGTATTCGTTGCAAATATGCAGAAGAAATTCAATATGATGGATAGCAGAATGAAATCAGTAATACATTCCGATATGGGAATAGGAATGGAATATATTGACGATAACACAAGAATTAAGACAAGAAACATTATGCGTTCTGCAATAAATATCCGAATTGCAATTGACTGTATAGAGGAGGAAATCCGACTTTTCTACGTTGCGTGTACTAGGGCAAAAGAGAAGCTGATTCTGACTGCTGGTGGAATTAATGACAGAAAATTAGAGAAAATGACTTCTAAGAGAATGAAAGATGATGAATATTTAGGCTACGGTGTCGTGGTTAAATGCAACAGCTTTCTTGATATGATATCCTATGGACTTGGCAGAAATAAAGCATTTACGGATATTTATAAGAATAATCTGACATTTGAAGTACCTATGGAAAATAAGCAGTTTAATGTTGAAAGTAATGTAGATGTTAAATTTGTTGAGTTTAAGAATATCTTTGAGGGAATCATTAAAGATAAAGTAAACGAAAAAGTTAATGCGGACGCCTTGCTTAATCTTCCTACTGAGCAGGTATTTTCAGAAAACATAAGAGATGAATTGGAAAAGAAGATTAATTATAGATATTTATATGAGAAAGAAGTTAAAAGCAATGCGAAGATGAGCGTTTCTGAGATTAAGAAAATAAGCTACGAAGCAGAAGCAGACGATACAGAGGAAAGCTTAAGTGCAGAAAATCTCTTCAAATCACTTGATGAAATAAGTGAGAATAGAAGTGCGGTTGTACCAGAATTCATAGATAAAGGCAGTAAACTTACAGGTGCAGCAAGAGGTACAGCATATCATACTGTATTTGAACTCTTTGACTTTAACATAGAGCCAACAAGGGAAAATATTGAGCAAATGCTTGAAAATATCAGAAAATCAGGCAGATTATCAGAAGAAGAGAAAAATGCCATAAACATTGATGATATAATTAAATTTGCCGGTTCTTCACTTGGCAGACGTATGAAAGCAGCATATCTGCGCGGCGAACTATATAGAGAGGCACAGTTTGTTATGGGAATCTCAGAGGCAAAAGTCGAAGAATTTAAGGAAATTGCCAGAAAAGTCAGGGAAGAAAAGGTATTTCTAAAACCGGAAGATATTGTTAAAGTTGGAGATGGCGATACTATCTTAATTCAGGGTATTATTGACGTTTACTTTATAGAAGACGGAAATGTCGTAATAGCTGATTATAAAACCGACAGGGTAAAGAAACTGCAGGAATTAAAAGACCATTATTATGTACAGCTTGAGTTGTATAAACAGGCGGTGGAACAGATAACAGGAATGAAAGTTAAAGAGAAGATATTGTACTCGGTTGAATTGTCGGATGAAATTGAGACGTGAGAAAGGAACAAAGATATGATTTATCCAAAATTTATAAAAAAAGGTGACATTATTGGTGTAACAGCGACTTCGGATGGAGTTAATGATGAGCTTGATATAAAGAGATTTGAAAATGCTAAGATGAAATTGCAGGAAAAGGGCTATGATGTTATATTTACAGATAATGTATTTAAGGCTGATTCGCAGGGAAGAAGCAGTTTAGGCAGCGTAAGAGGCGAAGAATTTAATGGACTTTTATCTAATGACATAGTAAGTGGAATAATTGCTGCAAAGGGTGGAAATTTCTTAAATGAAATGCTTGAATATGTGGATTACGAAAGGTTTGTAAGTAATCCAAAGTGGTTTCAGGGATATTCGGATAATACGGGACTTGTCCATACATTGACAACGAAATATGATGTTGCAACGATTTATGGCAGTAATTTTGGTGAATTTGGAATGAATGACTGGCATAAAAGTGTTAATGATAATTTAGCTATTCTGGAGGGTAAAAATATTACCCAGACTTCTTATGATAAATATCAGCACGAACTGACGGATAGGATAACAGGCTTAGAGGGATATGAGTGTGACACGAAAGTAGAATGGAAGATAGATAAGAGGACTGCAAAGAAAAGTGACAGCATAGAAATGAGTGGTAGACTTATTGGAGGTTGTCTTGATGTATTATTATTTCTTCAGGGAACACAGTATGATGGAACACAGGAATTTATAGAGAAATACAAAGAAGATGGAATAATATGGTACCTAGAGTCATTTGACATAAGCGGTGAAAATATTATGATGTTCTTATGGAAATTGAGGGAAATAGGCTGGTTTAAATATACAAAAGGCTTTATGTTTGGACGACCATTATTTTATAAAGATTTTACGGGAACGGATTATGAAGAGGCTGTTATGTATGCACTTGGAAAGTTTGATGTTCCTGTGATATTTGACTGTGATTTCGGACATCGTGGACCGAGAATGACAATGATAAATGGAGCAATTGCCAATGTAAAGTGTGATAAGGGAAATGTTGGAACAATTGAGTATAGGTTATAGGACAAAACGTGTTGATAACTAATTCCTGTTATCAACACGTTATTTCCTATGGCTCAATTACTGTTTATTATAAGTAGCACGTTCGCCACCAATATATTTATATCTTGTTCTTGCACATACAATATGAGCATTACCGATTGTCTTTTGCTCAGTTCTTACAGGAACTGCTACAGGTCTGAGATGCATACCTATTAATGTATCACCGATATCAATTCCGGCATGAGCCTGAATATTTTCTACTGCAACTGCATTTTTGAAACCGGCATATGCAGCAGTGGAAAATGAACCGCCTGCTTTTAATTGTGGTACTACATTTACTATAGGAAGATTATATGCTTTCGCACATTCTTTTTCTACAATAAGGGCTCTGTTAAGATGCTCGCAACATTGGGTTGCAAGATATAATCCCTTTTCATTTGTTATCTCATATATAGTATTAAAGATGGCAGCACCAATGTCTTTACTTGAAAATGAACCTATCTGGTGACTTGCCACTTCACTTGAAGAGCAGCCGACTACAAGGATATCCCCCTCTTCTAAGTTAGCTACATCTAATAATTCTAAAACGACTTTTTTAGTATCTTCTATTATATTAGTTACATCAAAATTAGTATCTGTTGAAATTCCACTAGCCATAATAATCTCCATTCCTTATATAAAATAAAATCTTATAATTTTTCATTATATTGTTCTTCTAACAGACTGTCAAGGAGGATAAGAGAAGAAGTCTTAAGCTCGCGGTTTGAAAATAGTCCTTTTGATGAAAGTTGTACCGCTTTCTTTAAATAAGAGATGAGTACCTGTGGATTACTACCCTTAGAGCCTGATAATGCCTTAGCCTCTTCGTAATACGCTTTGGCAAGCAGGGCAGATATCTCATCATATAAAGGATTATCCTCTATTAGAAGATTTTCAAATGTAGTTATTGCAAGAGAATAATTATGTTTAAGTAAATATTGCTTTCCGTTTAAATATTGTTCATCATCGGTTAAGTGTGTAACTGTATTCTGTTCAGGTTCGGGTATAAGCTGGTTAACCGGTATGTCTAGAACACCAGACAGATATTCAAGGGTTTTAAATGAGGGTGTGGCAGTACCGCTTTCAATCTGGCTTAGCATATTTCTTGTAATAAATGTACCGACAACCTCGCTCTGAGTCATTTTTTTAGAGAGCCTTGCTTCACGAATACGTTTACCAAGTTCAATAGAATCCATATATATATCTCCTTCTACACGATAAAGGTAAATAATATTTACATAATCAGATAATAACAGATATTTAGATATTTTTCAACACATTTTATGTAAAAATAATTGACAAATTTAGTTGCTATGTTATAATCAATGTAAATATTATTTACGTGGCATAGTTGTATAGGTAAATAAATTTATATGACATATTAATTCAGTTTTACGAACACCTAATTAAGCAATATATGGTTCAGGAGGAAATGTTATGGCAGTTTGGTGGGAATCACTTATGACAATTGAAAAAGTTTTATATTGTATTGCAGTTCCATCTACGATTATATTTGTAATGCAGGCGTTATTTATCATATTCGGAAGTCATGGACATGGAATGGATACGAGTGATACTTCGGGAATTGATTTTGACCATGACGTATCGGGAATGCATGGAATAGGATTAGACCATGATATATCAGGAATGCATGGAATAGGATTAGACCACGACATATCAGGAATGCATGGAATAGGATTAGACCATGATATATCGGGAATACATGGAATAGGATTAGACCACGATATATCGGGAATACATGGAGCAGGCTGTGGACACGACATATCGGGAATACATGGAGCAGGCTGTGGACATGATATATCAGGAGTTCATGGAACTGATTTGAACCATGGAGAACTTGATTATAGTCATATTTCAGCAGATGATGCAAGTACACATCACGATGCAGGCGATAATCTTGAATCATTCAGATTATTTACCATGCAGGGAATTATTGGTTTCTTCTGTATGTTTTCATGGGCATCGATAGCAGGGATAGCGAACAATATGAAACCGGGACCTGCGATTCTGATAGGTTTTGTACTTGGTTTTATCTTAATGTTTGTTGTGGCTGTAATTATAAAATATTCCTATAGACTAGCACAGGATGGTACTTTTGATATAAGAGACACATTAGGAGTAAATGCAACGGTTTATCTTCCTATACCACCAGCTAAGAGTGGTCAGGGCAAGGTAAATGTTATGGTATCGGAGCGAATGGTAGAACTTAATGCCATAACAGAGAGTGATACCATTATATCAACAGGTGAGACTGTTAGAATCATTGATATAATTAATGATGTAGTTCTGGTAGAAAAGGAAGTATGACATTTATTATAAAATGTCTACTTAACTTTTTACATATATTTTAAACAGCACATACAATAAAGGATTATTTGGTAAATGAATGAGATTAGTTATTTAATATAATTATTAATAATCTGAAAATTAAAAAATTAAGAATGTTATGTGCAGACAAATACAGATTTCAGGAGGAAAAAGTATGGGTTACGAATTTATTATTGCCGTAGGAGTTGCAACAGTTGTTATTATTATGTTAATAGTCGCAATTCTTTCAAGGTATCGTAAGTGTCCATCAGATAAGGTATTAGTTATCTATGGTAAAGTAGGTGCAGACAAGAATGGTCAGGCTAGATCAGCAAAATGTATTCATGGTGGTGCAGCATTTATAGTACCAATTATCCAGTCATATCAGTATATGGATTTAACACCGATTTCCATTAATGTTGATTTGAGAAATGCATTATCTAAACAGAACATCAGAGTAGATGTTCCATCAAGATTTACAGTTGGAATTTCAACTGAACCGGGAATTATGCAGAATGCAGCAGAGAGACTTTTAGGTCTTAAGATGAACGAGATACAGGAATTAGCTAAGGATATAATTCTTGGTCAGTTACGTTTAGTTATTGCTACAATGGAGATTGAGGAAATTAACTCAGACAGAGATAAATTCTTGATATCAGTTTCAAACAATGTGGAAATTGAATTAAAGAAAATCGGTTTAAGACTTATAAACGTTAACGTAACAGATATTAACGATGAATCAGGTTACATAGAAGCATTAGGTAAGGAAGCAGCAGCTAAGGCTATAAATGATGCTAAGAAGAGTGTTGCTGAAAAGGATAAAGACGGTGAAATAGGTCAGGCTAATGCAAGAAGAGAACAACGTATTCAGGTAGCAGCGGCAGATGCAGCAGCTATTAAGGGTGAAAATGAAGCTAAGATAGAGGTAGCTTTATCAGAGGCAGCAAGAAGAGAAAAAGAAGCTGAGGCATTAAAGATAGCAACAGCAGCAGAACAGGTTCAAGCAGCAAAGGCTAAAGAAGAGGCATATGTAGCTCAGAAAGAAGCAGAGCAGACTCGTGCAGAACTTGAGAGAGCAACACAGCAGGCAGATATCATTATTAAAGCACAGATTGCCAAAGAGCAGGCGGAGATTGCAGCGGAAGCCGAAGCAGAAGTTGCAAGAAGAAAGGCTAGAGGTGAAGCTGATGCCATCTATGCTAAGATGGAAGCACAGGCAAAAGGTGTTCAGGAAATGTTATCTAAGCAGGCAGCAGGTATGAAACAGTTAGTTGATGCAGCAGGTGGAGATGCAGATGCAGCAGTTAAGTTTATTGTTGCAGACAAGCTTCAGGAACTTATGCAGATACAGGTTGATGCTATTAAGAATATTAAAATTGATAAGGTTACAGTATGGGATTCTATGAATGGCAATGGTGATGGAACACCAACAACAGCTAATTTTCTTTCAGGAATGATGAAATCAATTCCTCCAATGAATGAGTTATTTAAACAGGCAGGAATGGAATTACCAACATTTATGGGTAAAGATATTAATTCATCAGAGAAGAGTTCAGCTAATACAGATGCGAATGTGAAAAAAGAAGTTAAAGTTACAGACGAAACAAATGTAGTTAGCGATGATGATTCAACTGATAATAAGGACATAATATTTTAAAAAATAGCTTGTTCTGGTATAAAACGTAATCTAATTGATTTTGCATTATGACATGTGTAAATGATTTAGATTGCGTTTTTTGTTTTTGTGAATAAGTGAAGTGTAATTAAACATAATATAATTAGAATAAAATGTTGCAGGCATCACATTTAGCATCTATCGCAGAGCCAAATCTGATATTTGACTCGCGATTCCTCCGGCACTTTGTGCCTGCGGAAATGGAGAAAGTGTGAAAAATAATGCTGATGCGATTATTTTTCACACAGTTATTTGCTTCAGGGCGAAAGCAAATAGCCTTTATGGCAGATGAGAAATCGCCTGTGCGAATTTCTCATCGCCTCTTCGCAACAAGTCGCTCAGAAATGAGGTGTAGTATGGGTAATTATGATAATCTGTCTGAAAATGATAAATTAAAATATGAGATAGCTGAGGAGTTAGGATTATTAGACAAGGTCAAAGAACTGGGCTGGAAAGGATTGTCTGCTAAGGAATCAGGTAAAATTGGTGGAATGATAGTGGCAAGAAAGAAAAAGTCTGAGAAGAATATGAGAAAATATAACTAAAATCATATGATGTGTATACTGTGCAATTTGATTAAATTGTGTTACAATATGGCATGTAATTGTTAAGTGTATAATCAGGAAAGGAATTTATGTATGTTAGAACTAAAGAATATATCATTTGACGTGCCACAGGGAGATGGAGAAAAAGGTATACTTAAAAATGTTAGTGTTAAGATAGATGATAAGAAATTTGTTGCAATTACAGGACCTAATGGTGGTGGTAAATCTACATTGGCAAAAATAATTGCAGGCATTTATAGGCCAACAGAAGGACAGATAATTTTCGATGGTCAGGATATAACAGATATGAGTATTACTGACAGAGCAAAAGCAGGAATAAGTTTTGCATTTCAGCAGCCTGTCAAATTTAAAGGTATTAAAGTTAAGGATTTGATTAAATTAGCATCAGGTAATACATTATCAGTGTCAAGTGCATGTGATTATTTGTCAGAAGTAGGACTTTGTGCAAGAGATTATATTAACAGAGATGTTGATGGAAGTCTCTCCGGTGGAGAGTTAAAGAGAATTGAGATAGCTACAATTATTGCCAGAGGTACTAAGTTAAGTTTATTTGATGAACCGGAAGCAGGAATAGATTTATGGAGTTTTAAAAATCTGATAGATGTATTTGAAAAAATGCATAAAGAGAAAGATACTTCCATAATAATTATTTCACATCAGGAAAGAATACTTGATATTGCTGATGAGATATTAGTCCTTGCAAATGGTGAGATACAGGCACAGGGTAAGAAAGAAGATATTTTACCTGAATTATTAGATGGAACAGGCAGTTGTAAATTTTATAAATAAAATATATAGCAATCAAAAATGGAGAATAGTGTAAAAAAAATAATGCTGATGCACTTATTTTTTTACACAGCTATTTGTTCTAGAGCGAAAACAAATAGCATTTATGGCAGATGAGAAATCGCCTGCGCGAATTTCTCATCACCTCTTCGCGACAAGACGCTCAGAAATGGAGAATATTGTGGATAACAAGAATAAAATAGATAGAATACAAATGGGATTACTTGAAGAAATTGCTGATCTTCATGGAGTACCGGAGGGAGCATATAATATAAGAGCAAACGGACAGCTTGCAGGAAGGAATACAACAGCTAACATTGATATAGTTACTAAAACAGATAAACCGGGAATAGACATTATAATTAAACCTAATACGAAGAATGAAAGTGTGCATATTCCGGTTGTGTTAAGCCAGACAGGACTTACAGATTTAGTATACAATGATTTCTATATCGGAGAAAATTGTGACGTAACGATAATTGCAGGTTGTGGAATACATAATGGTGGAGAGAAAAAGGCACAGCATGATGGAATTCATACATTCTATGTTGGTGAGAATTCTAAGCTTAAATATGTTGAGAAACATTATGGAGCAGGTGACGGCTCGGGTGAAAATGTAATGAATCCGACAACGATAGTTCATATAGCTAATGGCGGATATATGGAGATGGAAACTGTCCAGATAAAAGGAATTGATTCTACAGACAGAATAACTAAAGCTGAATTAGGGGATAATGCAACACTTATCATTAAAGAGAAGCTTATGACTCATGGTAAACAGTATGCGAAATCAGAGTTCGAAGTAAATCTTAATGGTGAAAATTCAAGTACAAATGTAATCTCAAGAGCTGTTGCAAAAGAAGATTCAAAACAGTTATTTGTTTCTAAAATCAATGGAAATAATATGTGTGCCGGACATTCAGAGTGTGATGCGATAATAATGGATAATGCTAAGATAAGCGCTATACCTGAAATTACTGCAAATAATCTTGAGGCACAATTAATTCATGAAGCTGCTATTGGTAAGATTGCAGGCGAGCAGATTATAAAACTTATGACTCTTGGACTTACTGAAGAAGAGGCAGAAGCAGAAATTGTAAATGGCTTTTTGAAATAATTATGTCGAAAAATTATGAAAAATGAAATAAAAATTTTATATTTTTTTGATAAAAAATATCTGTCATAATTGAGTAATATATGATATTATATTCTAAACAAAAGGTAGAAAATTGAGGGAAGACGAGTATGAATCAGAAATTTCACAGAAAGTAGGTGGTATTATGAAATTTCGAAGAATTGATGAAGATACGGTAAGATGCATAGTATCTAAGGAAGATATGCAGGAATTTGGAATTGTTTTAGAAGATTTCTTTAAGAATAAAAGTAAAATACATGATTTTTTACATGAAGTTGTGGAAAGGGCAGAGCAGGAAGTAGGATATGAACCTAAAGAGGGACTTCTTTCAATGCAGATAATGCCGATAAGCCAGAACTCAATAGCCATAACTTTCACAGAGAAAGAAGATGGTGGATACGATGATATGATTAATAATATCAAGGAAACAGTTGCAGACATAATCAGCGAGAATGAGGCAGATGATGAATTGCAAAGTGATGATGCAATAGAAGATTTTGAAGATGAGATAGAAGTCAGTGATGAGAAAGATGACTTAGTTGAAGAGAATTTTACTGTAGGAAGAGATTACCGAAATATGCTGGATTATCCAAAGATTATGGTTGCGATGCCAACGATTCAGGGATTGGTAGATTATTGTAAAGCAGTAAATATTAATAAATCCATCAGGAGTGAGTTATATTATCTTAAGAATAAAGAGTTGTATTGCTTAGTGATTGATAAGAATAGATTATCCGTAAATGATTTTAAGACGATAACAAGACTTGCAATCGAGTATTCATCAAATATAACCAATAACAAAAAGATAATAGCTTATGTCAGAGAACAGGGCGAAGTGATATTTGATATGAGTGCATATAGATTTCTTACAGCATATATGTAAAAGAAAATTTATAATTGAACAGACATATATAAGCTGTAGAACATGTGAAAATATTTGATATATAAAAATATATAAAATTAAAAGCTGATGCATAACAATTATATGAATTGTAATACATCAGCTTTAAATTTTTATATTTAGAAGTTAATGATTTTTATATAGAAAATCATTTATAAAGATGCTTTTTTGACAAGTCCAACACCAAGAGCATATGGGCCTGTATGACAACCGATTGTAGTACCGATTCGAATCTTGACTGTAGGATCACATTTTACGCCTAATAACTCTTCAAATTGAGTCTGAAACTCTTTAGCTTCCTCAATTCCATAACCACATGCAACGGAGAAGTTATAATCTGCTATATTTATTGCAGGATCTTTGAAATATGATGAAATTGAATTCAATACACTTTGAAGAGATTTCTTACGGCTTCTTGAGATTCCACCAAGAGAAATATCGCCATCTTTCATAATAATTGTAGGACGTATGCCAAGTTTATCGCCGGCTAAAACTGCAAGTTTGCCGATACGTCCGTTTTTGATTAAATATTCTAAAGAACCAACTGTGAAATAAATTCTTCCTGTTGATTTTATACTTTCTAATTCGTTAACTGCATCCTCAAAAGAAATACCTTTATCTCTTAATTTTACAGCTTCATTTACGAATAATCCCTCACTTGCTGTATTGAGTGTTGAATCGATAACTGCAATTTTAGCATCAGGATTGGATTCGAGTATTAAATTTTTAGCTGTGCATGCACTGTTATATGAACCACTGAATTTAGTTGTGATTGTTATACAGATTATTGGCATACCTTCATCGACAAATGGCTGGAATTTATCTAAATAATCCTGAACTGAAGGAAGAGATGATTTAGGTACAGCATGTTCATTAATCATCTTGAGATAGAATGTATCGTGGTCAATTCCTTCGCCTTCTTTAGTATAATGTTCTCCATCAAAGGTTACATAGAATGGAACTATTGTCACATTGTGTTCGGTTGTATATTCAGGGAGCAAATCACATGCTCCATCACTGATTATCTGAAAATTCATTATATTCCTCATTTCCGCGCACGCTTCTGTATATAACGAAATGTGTCAAGTGCGCGCAGACACAAATCTCATAAGTAAATTAAGTATGTCCGAAAGTTTATTAACTAATTCTAACAGACGTGGATATTATATCATGTGGTTTTTAAAACTACAAGATGAAATAATATAAAAATTAAATAATTTGTATATAAATATTGTTTTATGTTATAATGGCGCAAAAGAATCGATTAGAAATGAGGATTACAATGTTTAGATTATGGGCTAAAATATATAAAGATAATCATATGATTAAGGATATGGTAGTTGAAAATCCAGATATAAATATGACAAGGACAAAGAAAATATTTGCAGCACTTGATGAAGTCTGCTTAGAGTTTGATTTGAGTAAACCAATCTGGTTAGAATCGAATATTTCAGAATTTAAAAAAGTAGCAAAGACAAGATTTAATTCAGATAATTTTGTTGAAAGTATAGATTTTGATTTTCTGGAGATTCATATTATCGAAGAAGATTGTGGTTTGTACTAAAATATGATATTATATATTAAGATTTATCTATGAAGTGAGGAAGTAAGCTATGTCAGAAGGACAATGTAATAATTCAGAATGTACAAGCGAAAGTTGTGCAGGCTGTTCATCAAATAACAGAATGAGATATGAGCCAATGAACAGTAGAAGTCAGATTAATAAAGTTATAGCAGTTATGAGTGGAAAGGGTGGCGTAGGTAAGTCATTAGTTACTTCTTCTTTAGCTGTCAAACTTAAGAGGAAAGGCTATAAAGTCGGAATTCTTGATGCAGACATTACAGGACCGTCTATTCCTAAAATGTTTGGGTTAAATGAAACAGCTAATGGAGATGGAAATGGCTTATATCCTGTAGAGACAAGCTCTGGAATTAAGGTAATGTCAGTTAATCTTCTGTTAGAGGACGAGGAAGAACCTGTTATCTGGCGAGGACCAGTTATATCAAGTGTTGTAAAACAGTTCTGGAGTGACGTTTACTGGGGAGAATTAGATTATCTGTTAATAGATATGCCACCGGGAACAGGAGATGTGCCATTGACAGTATTTCAGTCAATTCCGGTAGATGGTGCAATTATAGTAACCTCTCCACAAGACCTTGTAAGGCTTATTGTTAAGAAAGCCTATAATATGGCTGTGAAAATGGACATTCCGGTTATGGGAATAGTAGAGAATTACAGTTATATAGAATGTCCTGATTGTGGTAAGAAGATATCTGTATTTGGAGAAAGTAAAATAGATGAGATAGCATCAGAGATAGGTGTTGAGGTATTAGGAAAGCTTCCAATTGTTCCTGCAATTGCTAAATTAGCAGATGAGGGCAGATTTGATGAAGCAGACAATACATTTGTAGATATGGCAGTTGATAAAATTATAAATGTAAGCAAGTAGAAAGGTAACAGACAAGTATTTACTTAATACAAGGAAAGGGTAAGCGTAGAATACGCGGGTAGCAGAATGAATTATAATCATGATGAAATTTTAGATGAAATGAAAAAAAATGGCGATAACGCCTCAGATGCTGAAAATACAGAAAAAAATATTAATAATGAAAATGCAGAGAATACAAAAACAGTCGTAAAAGCCAGAGAAATTGACGAGAAACAGAAGAAATCGAAGAAAAAGAATAAAGATGATGAAGAAGAGGAAGAAACGTCATGGTTTAGAGAACTTTGCAGTTGGATAATGATTTTTGCAGGTGCATTTATAGTTGCATATATTTTAAGTAATTTCGTTATAGTAAATGCAAAAGTGCCATCAGGTTCAATGATTAGTACAATAAATATTGATGATAAAGTTCTTGGCTTCAGATTATCATATATGTTTAGTGATCCTAAACGTGGAGATATCGTAATGTTTAATGCTCCAGATAAAGACAATACTATTTATATCAAGAGAATTATTGGTTTACCGGGTGATAAAATAGTTATAGAAGATAATACAGTTTACATAAATGGTGAGAAACTTGAAGAAGATTACGTAAGAAATGGTTGGGAGAAGAGTGAAGGCAGAACCGAATACGAAGTGCCAAAAGGTGAATATTTTATGATGGGAGACAACAGAGATGAATCAAGCGATTCAAGAGTCTGGGGTACAGTTAAGAAGAAAGAAATTATTGCAAAAGCAATATTCAGATACTATCCATCAATAAAATCACTTTTGAAGAAATAGAGATATGGAGATTAAAACGAAAGGTTTAGTTAGAATTAATTAATGGAAAATAAAAAAGAAACAAGTACAATTTTAACTTATTCAGCTATTGAGCAGAGCAAAAACAACATTATGGGACCGGGAAGATACCTTATAACCTTTTTAGGTATCTTTCCGTTTATACCATTGTTTTTGTCTCTGTTTTCGTGTTTTATACAAAAGATTTCATATGATTTATATAGAATTCTTCTGTTTTCGGCAGCAATCGTGTTAATAATTATTATGGCTGCGAGCATAATACTGTGGGTATTTAATATGATGCGGGTATATATAATTGATGAAAAAGGCGAATTATACAGACTCAAGGCATCAACCTTCTGGTATAAGATAAAAGATAAAATGTATCTTATTAATCCGACAGGAAGTACTGGCGGAAGATTAATGAGATTATTCTATATGATAAATAACATTAAGGTAGTTTTAATGGCTACTGCTGAAGATGTTACATATGAAGATTTCATTGCAATGGGTAAAATGGAGAAACTTTCAGAGATAAGCAATGTTGTTGTTAATAAGAAATCTGTAAGATTAACAGCGAAAGTGGAAAGTAAGAAAGGCACAGAGCGTAAAAATATTTATATAAAACGTGTATTTGAGAAAGATGAAAAGTTTTGTGAATATTTGAAAATATTAGGAAATAAAGGTTCATATAGAGAAGCAAAAGAATGTTTTAATATAAAGAATAATAAAGAAAATGAATCTATAAAAAATAATATTAAAAATAATGCTTCAAACTTAAAGAGATTTATCAGATTTACGATAAAATGGACTTGCGTTATGGCGTGGATTGCAGTATTTACGGTAAGCAGCGACCTTAGCAGATTGAGCAAGATAAATGCAGGAGAGTACGTTCAAAGTGTAGATGATAAGAATAGAGAAATATATGTTTCTGTTAAAGATGAGGATAAATATTTTCTGAAATCAGATTACGGAAAGACATACAAGCCAGTGCTGGTAATATATTTTTCAGTAGAAATTATTTATGCAATTATGAAAATAACAGATGAGGTAATCCTGAAGGCTAAAAAAGAGCAAAATGTATAATATTATACGTGTATAGTAAGCAAAATAGTTGATTATCGGGCAGCAAAGATGCTTGAATTAAATCATATAAATCAAGAATTTTCACATACTTTTAACATTACTGTCAAAATTTCATTAGACGGAGTGATTATTATTAATCCATAATCAAAAATGAAAGGAAGATAGTTATGAGAAAAAAATTAATTTCTATAATATGTATAAGTGTTTTAAGTGTAAGTGTTGTATTAAGTGGTTGTCAGAGCAAAAGTTCATCAAAGAATAATTCAGAGGTATCAAACCAGACATCGACATTAGATGAAGATGAGACAGACACAAGTAATATTTCAAAATTTGAGATAGATCCTGATTATACTGCTGATGAATTAGAGTATGATTATGACGAGGCAGAAGCGGTTGCAATTACTCTTAATGGAGACAGTATAAGCTGTAAATCATCTGATGTTAAGATTGATGGAAGTACGATTACAATTCAGAAAGCAGGTACATATTTATTATCAGGAACATTAACAGATGGAAGTATCATTGTAGATAGTGATGACGAAGAAAATGTAAGACTTATATTTAATGGTGTGGAAATAAGTAGCAGCACTACATCACCATTGTATATTAAAAATGCCGAAAAAACGATTGTAACCCTTGTAGAGAGAACAGAAAATACTTTATCTGACAGTGAAAATTACACATTAGATGATGATAGCGACAAAGAACCAAATGGAACAATATTCAGTAAAGATGATTTGGTTATAAATGGTTTGGGGAATCTTACCGTCAATGCTAATTATAACCATGGAATACAGAGCAAAGATTTGCTTAAAATTATAAGTGGAAATATTGATATCACTTCCGTAGGCGATTCAATAATTGGTAAGGACGGAGTTATTGTTAAAGAAGCCGTTATAAATATTGACTCAGAAGAAGATGGAATAAAAGCAACCAAAGCTGAAGAAAATAAAGGATATATTTATCTTGATAATCCCGAAATAACTATAAAAGCTAAGAAAGATGGCGTTCAGGCAGCTACCTGTCTGTATGTAAAAGATGGTAATTATAATATTGAAACAGGTGAGAATAGCCAAAGCAATGTAGCAAATAAAGATTCAGATACAAGTAAGAAATCAGGTACAAGTAATGATTCAGATATAAGCAAAGCTTCAGAAACATCAAATTCAGACACTTCTACAGATTATAGCAGAAAAGGTATGAAAGCAGGAGTAGATATTACTATAGAAAATGGCGAATACGATATAGACAGTGAAGATGATGGTATACATTCAAATAATAGTATAACAGTAAATGCAGGTACAGTGAATATAGCTTCCGGAGATGACGGAGTGCATGCAGATACGGAACTTACTATTAATAATGGAGATATTACGGTAAGTGAATCATATGAGGGCTTAGAAGCAAAATATATTACCATAAATGACGGAAATATTGACATAACATCTAGTGATGACGGAATTAATGTATCAAGTGGTTCAAGTAATACATCAGACGATGGAAATGCACCGGGAGCAGGAGACAGACCGGAACTGCCAACGAATGAGAATGGTGAAGCAGACACAAATGCAGGAAACAGACCAGAAATGCCAACGAATGAGAATGGCGAAGCAGATACAAATGCAGGAAACAGACCAGAACTACCAACAAATGAGAATGGCGAAGCAGACACCAATGCAGGAAACAGACCGGAAATGCCAACAAATGAGAATGGCGAAGCAGACACAAATGCAGGAAACAGACCGGAAATGCCAACAAATGAGAATGGCGAAGCAGACACCAATGTAGGAAACAGACCAGAAATGCCAACAAATGAAAACGGTGACAATACCTCAGGTAACGATGGCGGAATGATGCCAGGTGGCGGTCAGGGAGGCTTTGATGAAAGTGATGGAAGCGAACTTGTTATAAATGGTGGAATAGTTCATGTAAATGCAAGTGGTGATGGTATAGATTCTAATGGTACAATTACTATAAATGGCGGCGAAATCTATGTAGATGGTCCTACTTCAGGTGGAGATGGAGCTTTAGATTATGCTGATACCTGTGAGATTAACGGAGGTATATTAGTAGCAGCAGGAAGTATCGGAATGGCTACAGCACCAACTTCAGGTTCAACACAGTATTCTGTAAATGCAGCATTTTCTACGACATATAATGGAGGTACAAAAGTTACGGTAAAGGATTCATCAGGTAATGAAGTGCTTACTTACACACCTGCTAAGAATTTCCAATCATTTGTATTTTCTACAGATAAACTTAAATCAGGCGAAACATATACCATATATACAGGAGACACACAGGAGGGAACATTTACTGTTTCTGATATAACAACAACTGTTGGAAACGTATCATCAGGAATGGGTGGTGGAAAACCAGATTATAGATAATATAAATAATATTGAATTTACTTATGACAAAAAATGTGCTATATTAACATAGTATGCGTTATATGTGTCAAAACATATACGAAAAATGTTAATATAGCACTTTTATAATTCAAAACATTTGAATTGACTAAAAAATACATGTGCGTATATCAAGGAGGACGAAACTATGGTAAGAGCAATAGTTGGAGCTTGTTGGGGCGATGAAGGAAAAGGTAAGATTACAGATATGCTTGCTGAGAATTCCGACATCATTGTTAGATTTCAGGGTGGAAGCAACGCAGGACATACAATAATAAATGATTATGGTAAATTTGCATTACATCTTTTACCATCAGGTGTTTTTTATAATCATACAACATCTATTATCGGTAACGGAGTAGCACTTAATATTCCTTATCTTGTAAAAGAAGTAAATGAACTTGTAAGTAAAGGAGTGCCAAGACCTAAGATTTTAGTTTCAAACAGAGCGCAGATACTTATGCCTTATCATATTTTATTTGATGAATATGAAGAAGAAAGATTAGGAAAGAAATCTTTCGGTTCTACAAAATCAGGTATTGCACCATTTTATTCAGATAAATATGCAAAAATCGGTTTTCAGGTTTCAGAATTATTCGATGATGCAGTTCTTGAGGAAAAAGTAAACAGAGTATGTGAACAGAAAAATGTTATTTTAGAGCATATGTATCACAAACCAACAATTGATCCAAAGGAATTACTTGCTACATTAAGAGAATACAGAGATATGGTTGAACCATTTGTATGTGATACAGTAACATTTCTTCATAATGCTATTAAAGAAGGCAAGAACATCTTATTAGAGGGACAGTTAGGTTCATTAAAAGATCCTGACTTCGGTATTTACCCAATGGTTACATCATCATCTACATTAGCAGCATATGGTGCAATCGGAGCAGGTATACCACCATATGAGATTAAAGATATTGTAACAGTAGTTAAAGCATATTCAAGTGCCGTTGGAGCAGGTGAATTTGTCAGCGAAATATTTGGTGAAGAAGCAGATGAATTAAGACGTCGTGGTGGAGATGGCGGTGAATTCGGTGCTACAACAGGAAGACCTAGACGTATGGGTTGGTTTGACTGTGTTGCTTCAAGATATGGTTGTAAGATTCAGGGTGCGACTCAGGTAGCACTTACAGTAATCGACGTATTAGGTTACTTAGATGAGATTAAGGTATGCGTAGGTTATGAAATCGATGGAAAGGTAACAAAAGATTTCCCTACAACAGTTGAACTTGCTAAGGCAAAACCAGTATATGAGACATTACCAGGCTGGAAATCAGAGATTCGTGGAATTAAGAAATACGAAGATTTACCTGAAAATTGTAGAAAATATGTTGAATTTATTGAAAAAGAACTTGAAGTACCTGTTAAGATGGTATCAAATGGTCCTGGCAGACATGAAATTATCTACAGATAATATTTAGGCATGGAGGCAGATATGGAAAATATAGCAAAATATTTTGACCACACCATATTGAAACCCGATGCTGATATAACACAAGTTGACAGAGTAATTACAGAGGCAGTCCAAAAAGGATTAGCCTCTGTTTGTGTTAATCAGTATCGTACTAAAATGGTGGCAGAAAGACTTAAAGGAACAGATGTAAAAGTATGTACAGTTGTGGGATTCCCACTTGGTGCTGTAAGTAGCGAGGTTAAGGCATTTGAGACTAAGAAAGCTGTAGAAGACGGTGCAGATGAAATCGACATGGTAATAAATGTGGGCGCTTTAAAGGATAAGGATTATGAATACGTCCTTAATGATATTAAAGCTGTCAGAAATGAATGTATTGGTAAAACACTCAAAGTAATCATAGAAACCTGTCTTTTAACCGATGAAGAAAAAGTTAAGGCTTGTGAGCTTGCAGAAAGTGCCAATGCAGATTTCGTTAAGACATCGACAGGTTTTAGTACAGGTGGTGCAACAGTCAGTGATGTCAGATTAATGAAAGATACTGTTAAGGACAGATTAAAAGTAAAAGCCTCAGGCGGAATACGTGATATAGAGACCGCTGAGGCTATGATAGATGCAGGAGCCGATAGACTTGGAACCAGCAAATTACTTATCTGATTTTGAATTAATATTTTTTAAATTCTTTGAACTGTCAAAGTTTGTAAAATTACTGTTTTTATTAGTAGTATTTTTACTATTATTTGAAGATGTTTTTGAAGAATCAGTATTATTTTGATTGTTTATATTAGAAACATTTTCAGTTAAGTTTGGATTATAACTTCTAAATACTTTTGCAAGCCATATGAAAACATATAGTATTAATGGAACAAAAAATGTTGCATATAGCGATGCATAAAAGAATTTGTGAGTATATGAGTTATTCATAATTGCTAAAATCAGAGTAACAATATATAACGATAATATTATTATAATTGCAATAATGGCAGCAATTTGTTTTATTTTTTTTAGAACTTTGTCCATACTAATCCTCATTTCTGAGCGACTTGTCCGCGAAGAGGCAATGAGAAATTCGCACAGGCGTTTTCTCATCTGTCATAAAAGCTATTGCTTTCGCTCAGAAACAAATAGCTGTGTGAAAAAAGTGCATCAGCACATTTTAACACTATCTCCGATTCTTGATTTAAACATATAAGGTATTATAAAGTAAATCTCTTATATTTTCAATAACAAAAGGTGCTTTGTGCACTTCAGCACTCAACTTCTATCAATAGCACAACTTTTGTTTTACGCGCGAGCGGATAGCGAAGCTATAAACTCATCTTTGCGAGCTGTGCATTCTACCCGATAGGGCTTTTTACTCTATAGGAAATATAGTATAAGAAATATAAATTTTATGTTTTAACGTAATACAACATTTCCTATAGAGAAAAAAACAGACAGCCGTATAGACTGTCTGCTAAAAAGGGGAGGATAAGTATTTTATATTATACTTTAGTAATACATTTATAGTATTAACAGATGCTCTGAAAATATTCTAAAAAGTATATGTTATAGATGAATATTCCGATATTTATATATCAGAAATTATGTCAAAATTTTGTGAAGAAATTATCCTATACTTGAAAAAAATACGCATATGCGATATAATGTTACATTATAAGAATTCGTGACGGAGCCACGGATTCTTTTATCACTGTCAGAATATATGACAGTTGTTCTTGAAAAAACTGCTCCGACATGGAGGATTAAAATGGAAGATCAAAAACAGCTTACTTTATTAGAGACTTGGAGAGGAATTGCTTATTCATCACAGACAACTAAACAGGAAAGTGATAGATTTTGGGCAAATTACTTCGTATTAGAGAAAGGAATTTATGAGAAAATTCTTGCAAATCCTGATGAAGTAGTAAAGGGAACAGTTAAAGAATTAGCTGAGAAATACGATGTAGAATTATTAATTATGGTTGGTTTCCTTGATGGAATCAATGATAGCTTGAAAGAAGAGAATCCAATTGACACAATGACAGAAGATACAGTTGTTAATCTTGGATATGATAAAGAATTATTATACAAGAATATGGTTGAAGCTAAGGCAGAGTGGTTATATACACTTGAAGCATGGAATGACCTTATTCCTGAAGACAGAAGAAAAGAATTATACAAAGAGCAGAAATCTTCACATACAGTAGTTAAAGAGAAGAAAATCGGAAGAAATGATCCTTGTCCTTGCGGAAGCGGAAAGAAATATAAATTCTGTTGTGGAAGATAATACTATTAACTGATAATATTAATAAGAACATATTAAAGATGTCAATGTTATGTTGACATCTTTTTGCATAATAAGATTAAATTGTTAAAATGTGATCAATATGATTACATACAAAAGAATTTTATGTATACTGATATATAATTTACATTCAAGAAGGTTTAAGGCAGGTGAAAATGATGGAGAAAATATTGATTATCGAAGATGATAAAGACATTAATGAGATGCTGCAGAAACTATTAAAAGTAAATGGTTATGACGTAGTGAGTGCTTATTCAGGAACAGAGGGAGTGCTGTTACATAATAAGTATATCTCACTTATTATCTTAGATTTAATGCTTCCTGGTAAAAATGGTGAAGAGATAATTAGTGAACTACAGGCGAAAAGTGTAGTACCTATTATTGTTACGACAGCCATTCACGATATGGATAAAAAGTTAGATTTATTTGAGTTAGGTGCGGACGATTATGTAACGAAACCGTTTAATAATAATGAGTTACTTGCCAGAATTAAAGTGCATTTAAGAAAGAAGAATAATGCAGGACAGAGCAGAAACCTGACATTTAAAGATATAGAACTTAATTTAGATGACTATACCATAAAATGTAATGGCAAAGATATCATTTTACCTAAGATAGAATTTGAAATTCTCAGGACACTTATGGAAAGACCGAATCAGGTGCATACCAAGAATAATCTTATTGAAAGTGTATGGGATAACGAAGATTCAGCAGACGATAATACCCTGAATGTCCATATCAGTAAAATAAGAAACCGGCTTAATAAAGCTAATCCTGATGAGGAATATATTGAAACAGTATGGAAAATCGGGTACAAGATGAAGAATTAAGAATTAATTAAGATTTGATTTAAGAGTAAATTAACACTTCTTTTATATAATATGGCGTGGAGGTGAAGAAATACTTATGAAAGATATAGTATTAAAAACAGAGAACTTAACGAAAAAGTATAAAAATTTTGTAGCCTTGGACAATGCCAATATTACAGTCTATAAGGGTGACATCTATGGACTTATAGGAAGAAATGGTGCAGGTAAGACAACGCTTATGAAAACAATAACCACACTTACTGAGAAAAGTAGTGGCAAATTTGAATTGTTTGGAAAGAGCGATGTTGAATTAACGGAATCTAAGAGAAGAGTTGGATGCCTTATTGAGAACCCTGCTTTTTTTGGAAATCTTACAGCTTATCAGAATCTAAAATATTATGCAATTCAAAAGGGTATTGTAGATTTAAGCCAGATAGATAAAGCACTTAAAACAGTTGATTTAGAAGAACAGAGAAATAAAAAGTTCAAGAGTTTTTCATTGGGAATGAAACAGAGATTAGGTATTGCATTTGCAATATTAGATAATCCGGACTTTATTATATTAGATGAGCCGATAAATGGATTAGACCCAATGGGAATAAAAAGTTTAAGAGATACATTTACAAGATTAAATGAAGAAAACGGAATAACAATAATGATTTCAAGCCATATTTTATCAGAACTCTATATCGTGGCAAATCATTTCTGCTTTATAGATAAAGGCAGAATAATTAAAGAAATTTCCAAAGAGGAATTAGATGCAGAATGTAGCAAATGCATTGTAATTAAGGTATTAGATGTTAAGAAAGCTACCACTGTACTTGAGAAAGATTTAAAGGTTGATAATTACAAGGTGATTGATGATGAAGAAATAAGAATATACGATTATCTTGATAATTCAGCTAAAGTTAACAAAGTATTAGCAGAAAATAATGTTGACGTTAAAAGTATCTACGAGGCTGGAATTTCACTTGAAGAATACTTCGAAAATCTTGTAAAGGACGGTGTTAAATAATGATAAATATGATAAAAGCTGATTTATACAGAGTGTTCAGAGGTAAAGGAATATATCTTGCTATATTGTTAGCAATAATAATGGCAGGTACAAGTATATATGTTATGCAGCCGGGATATATCGGGCTTACTTCGTCGGCTACGACTTCCGGTGATTCAATGGTTGATGATGAGACAGGATTAGAACTAAGTGCCACTAATAGTATTAGTAAAACCAGAAAAATACTTAAAGAAACTGGTGGCTATCCACTTGACAGTGCCATAATCGGTACAAATGTTAATCTGTATTATATGTTTATTATAATAGTTGTAGGTGTACTTGTGACAGACTTATCACATTCAACAGCTAAGAACACCTTATCATCTGCAATATCTAAGAAGAAATATTATCTATCCAAATTATTTACCTGTTGTCTGCTATGCATTGGTCTGGTATTGTTAAATAACTATGGTATATATATATTTAACAGATTAATAAATGGTGCGAAATTTACGTCAGAAATTGGAAAGATTACAAAGGATACATTATTACAGTTACCTATAATGTGTGGAATAATAAGTCTGCTAGTATGTATGGCATTTCTGTTAAGAAAGACAGCAGCATTCAATGCAGTATCCATACCATTTGTTATGGCATTTCAGATAGTAATAATGGGAGTTTCAGTATTACTTAGCATTAAGTCTAGTCATATAATGGAATATGAGTACCAGTTTATGTTGTCAAATCTGGTAACAGATGCATCGTTTTCATATGTTATGAAATCAATTACGTTAGCGATAATATATATTGTTGTATTCAATATGTTAGGCTATAATGTATTTAGAAAATCAGAAATAAAATAATGGACTCAAACATCGCACAGACATAATAGAATTAAATCATCTGTATTAAGTAAATTTGCATATATAAATATTGAAACTTTTGCAAGAATTGCTAATTTGTAGATATCTTGTTTCGGCTCTTATGATTATTTGAGTTCATTCAATGCCATACGCCTAAACCGATGTGTCCGCCTATGACATACACTTGATTTATGACGTATCGTGTGCGAGTTAATGCCATCTGAAGCAAAAGGTCGGTGCAGTAAATCGCCGTTCAAGCGAAGTGCGTTTGATTTACTGCACCGTAATAAACTCTGCTGAGGATGGCATCTACTCGCACTAGATTAAGGAAATATGAAAGTGTATGCCATAGACGGACATCTCGGCTTAGGAGTATGTCTGTTGAATGTACACAAAATCTGAGCCGAAACAAGATATCTTACAAATTCACACAATTCTTGCAAGGTGTTTCGATATTTATATATGTCAAATTTACTTTAATAGATGAATATAAACTGCAATATGTCTGTGCGAAGTTTGAGAATTTAGTATTTGGATAACAGGATAGGAACATATGAAAACAATTATAGTAGTATTGGTGATTTTAATAGCATTTATTTTATGCTATGTTTTTCTTGAGAAAGCTGAGCTAAAGAGGCTTAAAAGAGAACTTGATTTTATAATGTCTAATGATACAAACAGGATATTACATACAGAATTTAATTCAAAAGAGTTAAAGGAATTCGTAAGTGCTGTCAATATGTATCTGTCGGAGATTCAGAAGCGTAAAACGGAAATAGAGCATAAGAACAATAATCTTATGGTAATGATGCGAAATATTTCACACGATTTACGAACCCCATTGACTTCAGCAGCGGGATATACTGACCTGATATTGAATTCAGATTTAACAGAAGATGAGAAAATTCACGAAATGAAGATAGTAGAAGCAAGGTTAAGGAGACTGACTGAACTTGTAGATTCGTTTTTCGAGTTTTCTAAAATTCTGACTACGAATAAGGAAATCGAGTTAGAAACAGTTAATCTGATAGGAATTTTAGAAGAATGTATAGGAAATTTCTACGAGGATTATAAAAAGGAAAACAGAGAAGTAGATTTCATAACTTCTAATAATAAGATATCTATCTCCACTAATAGAACGATGTTAAGCCGTATATTTGAAAATCTTATCAGCAATGCATTAAAATATGGTTCAGGTAATCTTACAATTGAGGTTATTTCTGAAAATATAGATGCAAATAAAGGTAAGAATATATATAAAAATATAAAACCATTTATAGGTAAGAATGAAATTAAAGCAAATGTGGGTGTAATTAAGATAAGCTTTATAAACAGAATAATTGATAAAGATTTAGACACCACCAAAATCTTTGATGATTTTTATACAACTGACATTTCAAGAACTAAGGGAAGTACAGGATTAGGACTTGCAATTGCCAAGAAATTTACAGAGCAGTTAAATGGAAATATAGAAGCTCATATTGAAGATGATAAGCTGGTAATAGATACTACATTTGCTTTAATTTCCAGTCATTCATGATTTCCAGTCATTCATGATTTCCAGTCTTTCATGATTTACGACTTTCATGATTTACGTCTTTCATGCTTTACATCTTTCTTGCTTTATGACGTTCCTGCTTTATGTTTCTTTTGATTTACGTCTGGCTCTACGTTTGATTCTTGATAGAGCCAGTTTCTTATTCTCCTTAGAATAATTAAATATAATATTAGGATAATTATCTTGCAGATATTGGATAACAGCATCAATATCCTCTTTAGTATTTCTTGGTGAGTAGATATAAATATGATGCTCACATAACAGATGTAAGGTGTAAGTCAGCTTCATCTTAAACCACAGAAAATGATGCCACGTACTATGTTCGTATGCCCATACGATTTTACTTATCGGTACGATTTCAATGCTAAACAGTCCTGTTGCAACAATATAGCTTTCTGTTAAAGTTATATTTCCTGACTTCATAATCACTCTTGAAGATAATTCATAATTTACGTGATGAATAGAGTGATTTCCATGGGAAATACGGCCGAAATTCAAGCAGGCAGGATGAAAAGCCGGCATCACGATATAAATTATATTTACAATAATAAAGCTTACAAGGATAAGAGCCATAATTCCTAAGTAAACAGCAAGATAGAAATATACATCAATGTGGTAAGATAATTCATCAATTATAATTTCTGAAGAGACTTTCTTTAGTCCCTCTTCTGTCCAGTTAAGGTCTTTAGCGAAATCTCTAAACATTTTTTTGGATAAAGAATTCGATGGCACGAGTCTTGCTTTGATAGTGTAGTCATTGATTGTATCAGGTAATGAGTTCTTTGATGAATTTTTAACAAGTATAAATGTACAATTGTTATTTACAAGACAATAGTAATAAGAACCATATACTTTTCCACGTCTGATACAGTCATAGCCTGTATATTTTGCATTATTAAGAGTTACTTCCACGTATTCAACCCCGGAATTATATACAGTTGATGCAGAGGTTGCATAGGACATTGAAGTCGGAGAAAATACTTCTGAAAATGGAATGTGTACAGATATGACAAATATAATTATCAATGCAAATAATGAAATTACAGCACTACACATACATATTTTCTTTATATATGAATATATGAAATTCTTTTTCAAAAATATCCCTCGCTTTCTTTTAATTTTGTTACGACATTTACATAAGATTATACGTTAACATAGTGTAATAATCAAGGTTGCTTTTATTAAAAAAATAGGTTATATTTTTATGGAACATAATATTTTTACTTATCAGGAAATTTTGTTGAAATTGTCCTGGTAAGTAAAAAACGCTCCGCGAGGATCACACTGCGGCGGAGCAGAAAATGTTGCTATAGCAACCCGCCGCAGGCGGAGAATGTCGCAAGCGACATTCTTTATTCTTATATAACGGAAATGGAGATAGTGTGAAAAATAATGCTGATGCGATTATTTTTCACACAGCTATTTGCTTTAGAGTGAAAGCAAATAGCTTTTATGGCAGATGAGAAATCGCCTGTGCGAATTTCTCATCGCCTCTTCGCGGACAAGTCGCTCAGAAATGGAGATAGTATGGAAGCTTATTCAAGTTTTGCAAAAGTGTATGATATGTTTATGGATAATGTTCCATATGAAGAATGGGGAAAATATCTTATAAATCTCTTAGAAGAATATGGTGTTAAAGACGGTCTGGTTCTTGATTTAGGCTGCGGAACAGGAAGTATCACTGAAATACTTGCGGATAAAGGATATGATATGATTGGCATAGATTATTCTGAAGATATGTTAAACGTTGCTTTAGATAAGAAAGAGAAGTCCGGAAACAATATCCTCTATCTTAATCAGGATATGAGAGAATTTGAATTGTATGGAACAGTCAGGGCAATTGTAAGTATTTGCGATTCAATGAATTATATGACTACAGAAGAAGATTTGAGAGATGTATTTAAGTTAGTAAATAACTATTTAGATATTGGTGGTATATTTATATTTGATTTGAATACTATTCATAAATATGAGACAATAGGTGAACAGGTAATTGCCGAGAACAGAGATGAGGGCAGCTTTATCTGGGAGAATACATTTTATGAAGATGAAAATATCAACGAATATGATTTAACATTATTTATTAAAGATGAAAATGGAAAATATGATAAATATGAGGAAAATCATATACAAAGGGCATATTCTTTAGATAGAATAAAGGAATTAATTAATGAAGCAGGTTTAGAATATGTAACGTCTTATGATGCATTTACTAAAAATGCAGTAAGAAAAGACAGTGAAAGAATATATGTGATAGCCAGAGAAAAAGGCAAGAAAGTAAATTGAATGTAGAAGAATGGAGATAGTGTGAAAAATAATGCCGATGCGATTATTTTTCACACAGCTAATTGTTTCCGGGCGAAAACAATTAGCAATTATGGCAGAAGAGAAATCGCCTTCGCGAATTTCTCTTCGCCTCTTCGCAACAAGTCGCTCAGAAATGAGGATTAGTGTGAAAAATAATGCTGATGCGATTATTTTTCACACAGCTATTTGTGTCGCAGGCACCACAAATAGCATCTATCGCAGAGCCAAATCTGAAATTTGGCTCGCGATTCCTCCGGCACGTTGTGCCTGCGGAATGGAGATATTATGAAAGATTATATAGTTAGAGCCACAGCAGCAAACGGACAGATAAGAGCATTTGCAGCAACTACAAGGGAAATGGTAGAATTTGCAAGACAGACACATAATACAAGCCCTGTAGCTACAGCAGCATTAGGAAGATTATTAACCGGTGCAGCTATGATGGGAACAATGATGAAAGGTGAAAATGACGTACTTACAATTATGATGAAAGGTGACGGACCTATTAATGGGCTTACCGTTACTGCTAATTCTAAGGGATATGTAAAAGGCTATCCGGGTAATCCTAACGTTATTATTCCACCTAATTATTTAGGTAAATTAGATGTTGGTGCTGCCATCGGTTACGGTACAATGACTGTAATTAAAGATTTGGGTATGAAAGAGCCATATTCAAGCCAGATAGCACTTACTACAAGTGAAGTTGCAGAAGATTTGACATATTATTTCGCAGCTTCTGAGCAGGTACCATCATCAGTTGCTTTAGGTGTATTGATGGAGAAAAACAATACTGTAAAGAGTGCAGGTGGTTTTATAATCCAGTTAATGCCATTTGCTGATGAGAAGATTATAGAAGTGTTAGAGGAGAAGATATCTAAGATAACTTCGGTAACTTCAATGCTTGAACAGGGAATGACACCGGAGGATATCTTAAATGAGGTATTAGGAGAACTTGGTGTGGAAATATTAGATAAAGTTCCTACAGGTTTTGAATGTGACTGCTCTAAGGAAAGAGTCAGAAAAGTATTAGTAAGTCTTGGTAAGAAAGAGATTAAAGATATGATTGATGATGGTAAGGAAATCGAAGTGAACTGTCATTTCTGTAATCATAATTATAAATTCAGTGTAGATGAATTAAAAGAAATTCTAAATGGAATTAAATAATAGTAGAGAACAAAAAAGCTATCCGGAGAGGATAGCTTTTAGTAATCATGTTGTTAAACAATAGAGCTAATTCAAAATAAAAAAATCGAAATTTATATATTATGAAAAAGGCACACCATTTATACTTCTTGATTATAATTTTGTTACGTTTGTAGCCTGAGGTCCTTTTGCACCGTTAACAACTTCGAATTCAACAGCAGCGCCTTCTTCTAAAGACTTGAAGCCATCCATGTTAAGTCCTGAGTAGTGAACGAATACATCGTTACCTTCTTCATCAGAGATGAATCCGTAACCTTTTTGGTTGTTAAACCATTTAACTGTACCTTTGTTCATTGTGATACCTCCGAAATAATTAATTGGATTATAAAATAATCCTTATATAGAATATCATATTTTATAGGGAGTGTCAAATTTAAACTTGCACGAAGATTACCCTCTAAAATTGTGCATATTTAAGAGGATATATAAGGTCTTGCACTTGAATTTTTGTATGAATAATGCTAAACTGTTATAATGTAAATTGCTAAAGTGATAAATTTAATTAATAAGCAATATTAAGCAATATAATGATAAGAAATAATGTGAAAATATTTCATTTAGAAATGGAGTAGTATATGGAGAAACTTAATTATCTTGCAGATTTGCATACACATACAGTTGCAAGTGGACATGCATATAATACGATTAATGAAATGGTAAATGCAGCCAAGGCAAAGCATCTTTCAATTCTTGGAATTACAGAACATTCTATGACGATGCCTGGAACATGCCATGAATTTTACTTTACTAATCTAAGAAATGCCAAAAGAGATTATGGTGATGGATTAGAATTGTTATTAGGCGTAGAACTCAATATCATAGATTATGATGGAAATGTAGATATGAGCGAAGAACTTATTAAACAGATGGACGTAGTTATAGCAAGTATACATGCAGACATCGGATATACTCCGGGAACGATAGAAGAGAATACAAAAGCAGTAATTGGAGCTATTAAGAACCCATTAATAGATATAATCGGACATCCTGATGACGGAAGAATACCTCTTGATTATGAACAGGTAGTTAAGGCTGCGAAAGAATATGGTACATTGTTAGAGATTAATAATAATTCCCTGAATCCGAGCGGTTTCAGAAAGAATACAAGAGAAAATGATAAGACCATACTTGAATTATGTAAGAAGTACCGAGTACCTGTAGTTATTGGCAGTGATGCACATTCAGAAGATGTTGTCGGATTAAATGAACGTGCGTATGATGTAATGGACGAGGTCGGTTTTGATAATGAACTTGTTATGAATTATCATATTGATAAGTTAAGAAAATACCTTGGAAAATATAAAAGAAATAAAATAAATAGAGATTATTAAAAGTCGCTTAGGAATGGAGAATAGTGTGAAAAATACAGATTGATATCTGATTTTTCACACAGCTTAATGTGCCGCAGGCGCCACATTAAGCATCATCGCAGAACCAAATCTGACATTTGGCTCGCGATTCCTCCGGCACAATGTGTCTGCGGAATGGAGAAAATTATGAGTGAAAAAATAAGAAACCAGGAAATGGATGATTTATTTAAGGCAATTTTAACTCTTAAAGATGAAGAAGAATGTTATAATTTCTTTATGGATATATGTACAATTAATGAATTACAGTCTTTAGTACAGCGTTTCGATGTAGCGAAGATGTTAAGAGAGAAGAAAACCTATCAGGAAATTGCTAAAGAGACAGGAGCATCGACTGCAACTATAAGCAGGGTAAACCGTTCACTTAATTATGGTAATGACGGATATGCAACTGTGTTAGACCGAATGGGAAAATAGTGTGAAAAATAATGTATATAAATAAATGCCGCCTTATGTAGAAAATATTATGGTGCAGTAAATTAACAAGGTTCATTTGAATGTTAATCTGCTGCACCAATTTTTCATATAAGCGGCATTTAATAGTTTAAATTGCTTAATATAGTTTTTAATAGTCGGCTTAATATAGTTTGCCTATATCAATATTAATCGTTTGTTTCATAAAATACAAACTACTAAGCTTCTTTCTTATCCTTATCTTTCTTAGGTTTTGCAGAAGTGCTTTCATTTGTAGCATTTAACTTATCGACAATGCTTTCTATCATCTGCTTCTTAACATACACATCAAAGCTGAGTGATACAATTAATGAGAATAATTGGAGAAAATCTTTATCCTTATCAGATTTATCAGCAAAAGTTTCTTCAGATAAATTAATTTTATTCTGAATATCATTCTTTATATCATCAGAAAGCTGGTTTTCTAAATTCTTAACAGTTGAATATATCTCCTCAAGAGAAATAGGTGAGTTAACGTCGAAGTAATTCTCTGAAATAGGACCTAATATAGTCTTAATATCATTAATAGATAATATATTCTTAAAGTAGTATATAAAAATAAGAAGTATAACGTGCTGTTTTGAATACCTTTTCTTAACAGGGGCAGGAAGCAGGTCGTTTTTAGCATAGTTATTAATCATGGTTTTAGTTAATATCTTGTCATCATCAAAACGTTTATTGTCTTTAAGGTGTTTATCCATAAACGTTGTGACCTGGTCCATATATAAATCTATAGCCGGAATATCCGCCTCATCGATAATATTTAGCTTGGAAATGATGTCATTTAGTAATTTTTCTGAATCTATCATAGTAAAACTCATACCTTTCAAATACGTTATAATGTAAAACCGTCTACGAGGTTACACAATAAAGATTATATAGTATTAAAAACTAGATGACAAGTCTAAAACGGCATTTTTTTGAATATTTGATAGTGACTTTTATATTTATATACTGTATAATATGTGTCACAGGCGAATAACAATTCGACAAAAATTTTTCATATCATAGGAGGAATGAAAATGGGAATTATATCTAGATTTAAAGACATTATGTCAGCAAACATTAACGCATTACTTGATAAGGCAGAAGATCCGGAGAAGATGATTGATCAATATCTTAGAGATATGGAAAGTGACCTTGGTAAAGTAAAAGCAGAGACAGCAGCAGTTATGGCTGAAGAGACAAGATGCAAGAGACAGTTAGATGAATGTACAGCAGAGATGAATAAATATCAGCAGTACGCAGAGAAAGCCGTACTTGCAGGTAATGATGAAGATGCTAAACAGTTCCTTGCTAAGAAAGCACAGTTAGCTACACAGCAGGCAAATTTACAGCAGGCTTATGACGTAGCATCAGCTAATGCAACAAAGATGAGACAGATGCATGATAAGTTATGCAAGGATATTGCAGATCTTAATGCACGTAAAGATTCAATCAAAGCTAAGATTGCAGCGGCTAAGACACAGGAGAAGATTAACAAGCTTGGCGCAAGTGTTGAAGGTGTTAAAGGAAGTATGTCAGCATTTGACAGAATGGAAGCTAAAGCAGACAATATGCTTGATAAAGCTAATGCAATGGCAGACTTAAATTCATCAGCAGAAGACAATAGCCTTGATGACCTTGCAGCAAAATATGATTCAACATCAGCATCTGCACCAGCCGTTGATGATGAATTAGCAGCATTAAAAGCTAAAATGGGAATGTAATATTTTATAGAAAAAGGTGCCTTACATATGCCACACCATTAGTGGTGTGGTAGGCATCTTTTTTAAATTTATCTACTAAATACTGAGAAATGAGGTATATGAAAATGTCGGAGAACATTTATTATTGCAGTAATTGTGGCGGGGTTATGGAATTTGACGTAAAGACACAATCCTTAAAGTGTCCTAATTGTGACACACAGGTTAATATTGTAAATGATAAAAAGAAGATTATAGAACATGAATTTAATAAACGAATAGCGAAAACTATAGCTGTAGAAGAGAAACAGACATCTACAATGGAATGTAAAGGCTGTGGTGCAAAGGTGGAGGTATCACCTGACTGTACAGCAACAGAGTGTCCATATTGTGGAGCTAAATATGTTTTAGCAGAGAAGCAGGAGGCAGCAATTGTTCCTGATGGTATAGTACCTTTTAAAGTTGATAAACATAAGGTTCAGGAGACATTTAATAAATGGATTAACAGAAGATGGTTAGCACCGGGTAAACTCAAACACCTGTATGAAAGTGGTAAGATACAGGGTGTATACATACCATACTGGACATTTGATGCTGATGTAGTATGTGATTATTCTGCTGAGGGTGGTAAACACCGCAAAGTAGAAGTTAAGAAAGATGATGGAACAACAGAGACAAGAACTGAGACAGATTGGTATAATACACATGGACGTGTGAAAGAGTTCTTTGATGACGTTCAGGTAAGAGGTTCTAAGAATCTTAAAGATTCACTTTTAAAAGGAATTGAGCCATATGATACTAAGAAGCAGCTTGTTTCATATTCTCCTGAATATTTATCAGGATATGGTGCAGAATGTTATACAGTTTCATTAGATGATGCACATAGAGAAGCTAATAATATTATGGAGACTGAATTACGTGAACTTGCAAGAAAAGACGTAAGAAAGCGCTATGATGAAGTCAGAAATGTAAGAATCGCACCGGATTATCGTGACGAGACATACAAGCACATATTGATTCCTGTATATTCTACAGCATTTACATATGCAAATAAAAATTATACCGTATTAGTTAACGGACAGACAGGAAAGATTAAGGGAAGTTATCCGAAGAGTCCTGTTAAGATAGGCATAATTGTAGCAATAATTGCAGCAATTGTAGCACTTCTTATTGCATTGAATATGAAAGGCAACAACAATTCAGACAATTCAGTCTACGGAAATGGCATGGAAACAGGATATTCAATTGAGAGCACATATGATGACAGTCAGTATTTAGAGATGTCAGATTATGAGTATATTAATGATGAAGATACTGAAATACTATAGAAATGTTATAGTAAAAGATATAGAAATATAATGGGAATATTATAGTAAAGATATCGAAATATAATGGAAATCTTATAGTAAAGATATCGAAATATAATGAAAATCTTATAGAAAAAGATATCGAAATATTATAGAGAGATATATAAATATAATTATAGAAAATATAGTTATGATATGATAAAATGTATTTAGGTAAATGCTTTATCATATAGATAGCATTTGCGATAGAATATTTCTGAAATACATATATTGAATTATCAGATAAAGTGTCAGCGGTGCAGACACAAAAACATAATATTATCGCCGCAGAAAGAGGAAGAGAATGGGACTTTTTGGAAATCAGTTTTCTAATGTTGTTGAATGGCAAGAGCAGAGAAACGACATTATGTTTTGGAAGTGGAATAATGACGAGATTAAAAAAGGCAGTAAGTTAATTATCAGACCGGGCCAGGATGCCATATTTATGTATAATGGTAAGGTCGAGGGTATATTTAGAGATCCTGGAAGCTTTGATATTGAATCACAGATTATTCCTTTCCTTTCAACATTAAAAGGAATTAAGTTTGGTTTTAACAGTGGTGTACGTGCTGAAGTATTATTCATTAATACAAAGGAATTTACACTCAGATGGGGTACAAAGAATCCTATTAATATACAGGCACCTGGCTTACCTGGAGGTATGCCAATCGGAGCATTTGGTACATTCAGTTGTAAGATAAGTGATTATGATACATTTATTGAGAAGATTGCAGGTATCAAGAAGCAGTTCTTAGTTGATGAAGTTAAAGAAAGAGTAACATCTACTCTCAATCCATTATTAATGAAGTGGATAACAAAAGAGGGTAAAGATATGTTTAATCTCCAGGCAAATGCAATAGATATTGGTAACGGTATCAAAGAAGACCTTGATATGGAGATTATCAAATTAGGTATTACAATTACAGCATTCAACATTGAGAGCTTTAATTATCCTGAAACTGTTAAGAGAATGCAGGAAAAAGTTGCATCACAGAGTATGGTCGGAGATATGGGAAGATATACTCAGATGGCCATGGTTGACAGTATGTCAAAGAATGGAAATGCAGGCGGAACAGCTAACAATATGGCTGGAATGGCTAACACAATGGCAGGTATGCAGATGGGTATGATGATGGGACAGCAGATGGTTAATTCAATGCAGGCTCCTATGAACAATATGCAGCAGTCTATGGCAGGTGTTAATTTCCAGGGACAGCAGATGAATGGACAGATGCCAAATCAGATGCCAAACCAGCAGATGCAGCAGGCAGCACCACAGGAGGGTGGAGTTGCACCTAAGTTCTGTCCTAACTGTGGAACTAAGACAGAAGGAGCAAAATTCTGTTCAAATTGTGGAACTAAATTAATTTAGTTAATTTTGTATGGAAATGGAAATACAAGAAAATGAGTATATACGATTCACTTAATGACAGACAGAAAGAAGCGGTTTACTGTACAGAAGGACCGCTTCTTGTTTTAGCCGGTGCGGGTTCGGGTAAAACCCGCGTACTTACACACAGGATTGCATATCTTATAGAAGAGAAGCACGTACAGCCTTGGAATATTCTTGCCATTACATTTACTAATAAGGCAGCAGGTGAGATGCGTGAAAGAGTAGATAATCTCGTAGGTTTTGGCTCAGACAGCATATGGGTAAGTACATTTCATTCTATGTGTGTAAGAATTTTGAGAAGATATATTGACAGATTAGGGTATGATAATAATTTCACAATATATGATACAGATGATCAGAAAACGGTAATAAAGACCATATGTAAGAGATTAAAGATTGATACAAAATATACAAAGGAAAAGGCTATTCTGAATGCTATTTCATCAGCTAAGAATGAGATGCTGCTTCCGGAAGATTATGCATTGGAGAATTCAGGAGATTACAGTAAGAAGAATATTATTGAAGCATACAGGGAATATCAGTTAGAATTAAAAAGAAGTAATGCCTTAGACTTTGATGACCTGCTTGTTAAAACTGTTGAGTTATTCCGTTCTAATCCAGAGGTACTTGAGAATTATCAGGAGAGATTCAAGTACATTATGGTTGATGAATATCAGGATACTAATACAGTACAGTTTCTGTTAGTCAAATTATTAGCTTCTAAGTATAGAAACTTATGTGTTGTAGGTGATGATGACCAGTCAATATATAAGTTCAGAGGTGCTAATATTGCAAATATCTTAGATTTTGAAAAATATTTTCCGGAAGCTAAGGTTATAAAATTAGAGCAGAATTACCGTTCAACAAAGATGGTATTAGATGCTGCAAATGCCGTAATTGCTAACAATAAAGCGAGAAAAGGAAAGGCGTTGTGGACTGATAAAGAAGCAGGGGACAAGATTGTATTCAAGCAATTAGGAAATGAATATGAGGAAGCAGAGTATATCGCCGATGAAATTAATGGATATGTCAGAGATGGAAGATTTAGTTACAACGATATAGCCTGTTTATACAGAACCAATGCACAGTCGCGTGTGCTTGAAGAGAATTTCATAAGACAGAATATTCCATATAAGATTTTTGGCGGACAGAATTTCTATCAGCGAAAAGAAATCAAGGACCTGATAGCATATTTAAAAACTGTTGACAATGGACGAGATAACGTTGCCGTAAAGAGAATAATAAATGTTCCAAAAAGAGGAATAGGTGCAACGACAGTCGATAAAGTTCAGACATTTGCAGAGGCTAACGATATGAGCTTTTATGATGCACTTAAGAATGAAAATGCAATGGCTATATTAGGAAGAAGTGCTTCTAAGGTAAAGCCGTTCGTAGATTTTATACAGAGATTAAGAGCCGAAAGCGAATATGGTAAGGTATCAGACCTTATGGAAATTATCTTAGAAGATACCGGATATGTAAGAGATTTAGAATTAGAAGATACGGATGAAGCAAGAGGAAGAATTGATAATATCAATGAATTCTTCAGTAAAATTGTTGATTACGAAGAGAAAACTGAGAATCCTACATTAAGTGGTTTCTTAGAAGAAGTTGCACTTGTAGCGGAAATTGACGGGTTAGACGAAAGCAGTGATTATGTCGTTCTGATGACAATTCACAGTGCAAAAGGATTAGAGTTTCCTAAAGTATTCTTATGTGGTATGGAGGACGGATTATTTCCAAGCTATATGACAATCAATTCAGATGATAAAACTGAATTAGAGGAAGAAAGACGTCTTTGTTACGTGGCAATAACAAGAGCAATGGAAAGCCTTACAATTACCTGTGCCAAGGTAAGAATGATAAGAGGCGAAACATATTATGGAAAAGTATCGAGATTCGTTAAAGAGATACCTAGACTGATTATGGATACAAATGTTTCAGCAGACAATCTTTCGATGAAAGAAGGCTTCGTAAAACCGTCTGCAAAATCTAATGCCAAGCCTATATTTAATACTAAGCCATTCGAAACGAAACAATATACTGTTAAAAAGCAGGAAAAACTTGAATATACAGTCGGTGACACTGTTAAACATATGAAATTCGGAGTAGGTCAGGTAATAGATATAACAGAGGGAGGCAGAGATTACGAGGTTACAGTTGATTTCGTTACCGCAGGAACAAAGAAAATGTTTGCTTCATTTGCAAAATTGAAAAAAGTGTAATATAAAATTAGCTTGCAGGTAAATATGCAAAGTATAATAGAAGTTCAGCCTGCAATATGAAAATATTATATGATTTGATTTGCAGGTTAATTGAAAAAAGTGTAGTAAAAATTGCGTAAAGATGGTATACTATTACAATAAAGTTCGTAAGAGCGAAAGAAAGGTTGTGAACTTATGGATAAACTTGAAAATCTTATTAGTATGTCTAAACTTAACAATCTCATCAACAAACAGGAAGAAGAGAAGAAGCAGAAGAAAAAGGTGTGTTGTGTCCTTATAGTAGTAGGTGCAGTGATTGCACTTGCGGCTGTAGCATATGGCATTTATAAACATCTCAAACCAGATTATTTAGATGAATTTGATGATGATTTCGAAGATGATGACTTTGAAGAAGACTTCCTCGACGAAGACGAGGAATAAAAGCTATATTGTGTATAATACAATATAATAGAACGGCTATCGTGCAAAACGATAGCTGTTTGAATGTGTAGCGATAAGTTATAATGGTTACAAATGAAATTTAAACCAACAGTTTACAAGTTACGGAGGTATGAAAACAAGATGAATGAAAGAAATTCAGCAGGAAAACAGTTGTTATTATTGTTATTAGGGATTTTGATGTGTTGCGGTGGATTATATCTTTTTTCAACACATGTAAGAGTAGATACAGGATTTAACTTTAGTGGAATGTATAGAAGCTTTGGAATATTTGGTTCCAGAGGTATTCCAGGTGGACTAGTTGTTATTCCGTTAATCTTAGGTATTGTTATCTGGGTAATCTTTCCAAAGAGTTTTGCAGGAAAACTCGTAACAATATTAGGAGCATTATTTATCGTATTTGGTGTTATTTCATCAGTTGAATTAAGATGGATACCTTCAACATTATATGAAATGGTATTAATGCTTGTATTAATATTTGGTGGCGGTGCATTAGCACTTCGAATTTTATTTATACCTGATTTGGGTAAGGATAAACCATCTAAGAAGAATAAAATTGATGAAATTAATGATAAATTGAATTAGTTGAGAAAATGAATTTAAAAAATAAAATTGACTAAATCAATGATAAATTTAATTAAGTGGATAAATTTAACGAATTAATAATACATACAAATACTGACAGAGGAGAAATCTTTTGTCAGTATTTTTAATTTATAGAAAATAATCAGATATATGTCGAAGTGCGAAAATAAAGGTTGATATTATGTTCTAATGTAGGATATAATTATTTATTATTAAATATGGTAAACTAGATATTACAGATAATTAGATATTACAGAAAATCAGATAAAATTGTAAATTTGTGATTTTAAGAAAATATTATATACAGAATATAGAAACGAGGTAAACAATGAAAAAAGGTCAGGAATATATAGGTGTAGTTGATGAAATTACATTTCCAAATAAAGGCATAATACATTATGAGGAAGAACGTGAAGGTGAAAAGGTCATAGTTCCGGTCATTGTAAAAGGAACTCTTCCGGGACAGAAAGTAAGATTTCTTGTAAATAAAAAGCGTTCAGGTAAATGTGAAGGTAGATTATTAGAAGTTATAGAGAAGTCTGAGTTAGAAAACAGGATAGCACCCTGTCCACATTTTGGAGTATGTGGAGGTTGTACATATCAGAATCTAAGTTATGACAATCAATTAGCATTAAAACGTGAAATGGTTAAGAAGATTATTGATGGTGTAATTAGTGAGCCATATGAATTTCAGGGAATAATAGGAAGTCCTGATGAATTTGGATATAGAAATAAGATGGAATTCTCATTTGGTGATGAATGTAAAGGGGGAGATTTGGCACTGGGATTGCATAAAAAAGGAAGCTTTTATGATATTGTGACTGTTGATGATTGTAAGATTGTTAATCAGGATTATAATATGATTCTTACTACGATTTTAGCTTATTTTAAAGAAAGAAATATTCCTTTTTATCACAAAATGACTAAGGAGGGATATTTAAGACATTTATTAGTAAGAAGAGCAGTTAAAACAGGAGAAATCACGATAAGTCTGGTAACAACGACAGCACTTTCATTAGATTTACAAGAATTAGTTGACGAACTCTTATCACTTAAAGTCAGTGGTAAAATTGTCGGAATAATGCATATATATAATGACGGACTCGCAGATATGGTTAGAAGCGACAGAACAGAGGTCTTATACGGAAGTGAATTCTTCTATGAGGAAATATTAGGATTAAAATTCAAGATTTCTACATTTTCATTCTTCCAGACTAATTCGTTAGGTGCAGAAAAACTTTATGAAAAAGCGAGAGAATTCGTGGGAGAAACAAAGGACAAGCTGATTTTCGATTTATATAGTGGAACAGGAACTATTGCGCAGATGCTTGCACCTGTTGCCAAGAAAGTAATAGGAGTAGAAATCGTGGAGGAAGCTGTAGAAGCTGCCAAGGAAAATGCAGCCTTAAATGGTTTAGATAATTGCGAATTTATTGCAGGAGATGTCCTTAAGGTTATCGATGATATTGAGGATAAACCTGACCTTATTGTTTTGGACCCTCCTAGAGATGGAATACATCCAAAGGCTTTAGAGAAGATTATTGATTATGGGGTAGACCGAATGGTATATATTTCTTGTAAACCAACCTCGCTTGCAAGAGATTTAGAGGTGCTGACTGCAAGAGGTTATAGGGTGGAGAAAGTGTGTGCGGTTGACATGTTTCCGGGAACGCCACATGTAGAGTGCGTGACACTGCTCCAAAGGAAAAATACCTGAAACTCCTTGAATTTAGGCACTTTGAGCGACATATCCTGTTCTCTCAAAGTGACCGAAAAGAGAAGAAAAAGGCAATTTCCAACGGAGTAAATGTTCAAGTGGTTGTGAAGGTGTAGTTCGGAAACACAAAAATCTATCGTTCATATTTCATCAATAATAACTAACAGTTCAATAAGGTAACAAAGTGGTCTGAGCC
>OMVQ01000018.1 GCA_900314555.1 uncultured Eubacteriales bacterium
AGAGATACAGATAAGCCATTCTTAATGCCAGTAGAAGACGTATTCACAATCACAGGTCGTGGTACAGTTGCTACAGGTAGAGTAGAGAGAGGTGTTCTTCATATCAATGATGAAGTTGAAATCCTTGGTGTTCATGAAGACGTTCGTAAGACTGTTGTAACAGGTATCGAAATGTTCAGAAAACTTCTTGATGAAGCTCAGGCTGGTGATAACATCGGTGCTCTTCTTCGTGGTATTCAGAGAACAGATATCGAAAGAGGACAGGTTATTGCTAAACCAGGTACTGTAACATGTCATAAGAAATTTACAGCTCAGGTTTACGTATTAACAAAAGACGAAGGTGGACGTCATACTCCATTCTTCAACAACTACAGACCACAGTTCTACTTCAGAACAACTGACGTAACTGGTGTTTGTGAATTACCAGAAGGTACAGAAATGTGCATGCCTGGTGATAACGTAGAAATGACAGTTGAACTTATTCACCCAATCGCTATGGAGCAGGGACTTGGTTTCGCTATCCGTGAAGGTGGTAGAACAGTAGGTTCAGGTAAGGTTGCTACAATCATCGAATAATCTTGAACGTTAATTACGAGAAGATTTTAGATAAGTATATAGAACCCAGAGAGTGCTTGCACTCTTTGGGTTTTTTATGTTTATCAAAACTCTGAATTTTTATGGACGTACGAAAGATTTGCAGATAAGAGAAAAACTATAAGTGTATATTTTAAAAATAACAAATAGTAAAAATACACAATCACCACATTACCACATCTTACGTTCTATATTTAACGGTATTAAATAAATGTAAAATATTGTATAATATCATATAGCGAAAACAAATAGTCTTTATGACTTATGAGAAATCGCCTATGCGAATTTCTTAGAAGCTATTAGCAATAAGTTACTCAGAAATGGAGAATAATATGAAGTGTTTAAATTGTGGATATGAAAACGACATAACAGATACAAGGTGCAGGTTTTGTGGTTATGAATTGAATCGTTAACAGATTATGAAAACAGAGGAGATAATTAATAAGGCGAATGAATTCGCTAATAAAGTAAATGATGTGTCAGATTCATCAAGTGTTGGTAAAATAGGAAAAATTATACAACACATTCCTCTTTGTATAATTTCTGTAGTTGCTATAATATTCCTGCTTATTGGTGTAGGCTGTACTATATCTGAAAAGCATAAGGCGAAAGGATATTTAGAGACAGAAGGTGTTCTTGTTAATTTCAAAATGGAAGAAAGTTATAGAGATGGTAAACGTGATGTATACTATACCGGTGTATATGAATATGTTGTAAATGGTCAGAAATATACAGGCTCACCTAATAAATTAAGTGATGCAGATAATTTTAAGGAAAAGGTAAAGGTAAAATATAATCCGGATAATCCGTCAGAATATGTAATATCATCAGACTGGTATGAATTGTATATTCCAGCTATTATAGCATTAGGTGTTGTGATAATATATTTAGTAGTTTTGAAAATAAATTCTAATATAAGAAAGAGTAAGGAAAGTCAGGTCAACTACAAATTACTATCAAAATAGAATTAAAACATTGACTTTACAACTATTGTAAGGTTTAGAATTGCCTCTAAAGGAGGAAATCTGGTTTTACAGATACAGGTACAATGGAAAAGAATTTAACAACAGGAAGTGTATTTAAAACAATAGTATATTTTGCATTACCATATTTATTGTCATATTTTATGCAGACATTATATGGAATGGCAGATTTATTTATTACAGGACAGTATGATGGAGTAGACAGTATAACGGCGGTTTCGAACGGAAGCCAGGTTATGCATATGCTTACAGTTATTATTGTGGGACTGGCTATGGGTGCAACAGTTATGATTGGAAAAGCTGTTGGAAGCAGAAATCATAAGCAGGCATCAGAAGTAATCGGTAACACAATCGTATTATTTATGATATTGGCATTTGTAATGACAGGGGCATTACTAATTCTTGTTAAGCCCATCGTCGGAATTATGAATGTACCGGAGGAAGCAGTTAAGGGTACTACCGGATATTTAGCGATATGCTTTATCGGAATACCATTTATTACAGCTTATAATATTATAAGCTCTATTTTCAGGGGGCTTGGAGATTCTAAGAGTCCGATGTATTTCATAGGAATAGCCTGTGTAGCTAATATTGCCTTGGATTATCTTTTTATAGGATATTTCGATATGGGAGCTAATGGTGCTGCGCTTGGAACGACATTGGCACAGACTATAAGTGTAATAATTGCCTTGATAGCGATAAAGAAACGTGATACAGGAATCAGATTATGCAGGGAAGATTTCAGACTTAAGAAGAATATATTAGGAGAAATACTGAAAGTAGGTTTTCCGGTAGCGATACAGGACGGTTGTATACAGATAGCATTTATCGTTATTACGGTTATTGCTAATAGAAGAGGACTTGATGATGCGGCGGCAGTAGGAATTGTTGAAAAGGTAATTAGTGCGTTATTTATCGTGCCATCGTCAATGCTTGCTACAGTTTCAGCGTTATCAGCACAGAATATTGGTGCGGGCAAACATGAACGAGCCGCTAAGACACTTAAATATGCGACAATTATTACAAGTGTATATGGTGTATTTGTAGTGCTTGTAGTTCAGCTTTGCACATCATCAGTTTTGAAAATATTTACATCGGATGCGATGGTTATTGTGCTCGGTGCACAGTATTTGAAAGGGTATATCTGGGACACGATATTTGCGGGAATACATTTCAGTTTTAGTGGATATTTTGCAGCTTATGGTAAATCATACATAGGTTTTATGCACAATATTATATCGATTGTATGTGTGAGGGTACCGGGGTCTTATCTTGCTTCTAAATGTTTTAAATACACGTTGTTACCAATGGGACTCGCTGCACCGGCAGGTTCGATGCTATCTGTCATAATATGTTTAATAGCATATAAATTATTGAAAAATCAATTTACATCACAGACTATAAATATGGAGAGATGATTGTGGAGAATAAAAAGCTATTTAAAATAGGAGAAGTGTCGAAAATGTTCCATGTAAGTATGGGAACATTAAGACATTATGAGCGTGAGGGACTTTTAAAACCTGAATACATAGATGAGAATACGGGATATAGATACTACAGTTCGAAACAGTTAGAGATAATGAATACCATAAGGTATATGAGGGCACTTGATATGCCACTTACGGAGATTTCGGAATTCTTAAGCAACAGAGATACTGATGTTATGGAAGAGAAATTGTTAAAGCAGAAAGAGATAATCAACAGTAAACTCTACGAACTTAATCTTATTTCCAAGAAAATTGACCATAGGCTTGAACAGTTAAAAGATGCAGTTAATTCTGAACTCGATAAAATTAGAATTTTAAAAATGCCAACTATGAAGATTGTTATGTTAAAAGATTCTGTAAAACCTGAAAGTTATCTTGACTTAGAATATCCGATAAGAAAGCTTGTGAAAAATCAGAGAGAACCTTTGGTATTTCTGGGTAAAGTCGGTATAGGAATTACAAAGGAGAATCTGATTGCTAAAAATTTTACGAATTATAATCTGGTTTATATGAGCCTTGATAAAGAAGATGTATATGATGGAGATACGCAAGTGCTTCCGGCTCAGAAATGCGTAACCGTACGTTTCTGTGGAAGTCATAATGATGCACCGAAATATTATGAGAAACTTATGGAATATATCGAAGAAAATCAACTTACGATTAATGGTTTCTCAAGGGAAATGACGTTAATTGATTATGGAATGACGAATGATACGAACAAATTTGTGACGGAAATTGCCATACCTATTGAATAAATCAGCTTTGATTGGTATTATTATATAGATTTATATAACATAAATAGAAAAGGTTAAAGAAAAAACATTAAAAAATTAAAGAAAAACCATTTAATAATAAGAAAAGAGGTAAATATATTATGGAAAAGAGAGTTGAAGATTCCATAGTAGAACAGATGAGAGAGGTCAGACCAGAGGACTTAAATGGTGCTGACAGACTTTTTGGTGGAAGATTAATGGAATGGATAGATGAGGTAGCGGGTATCGTAGGACTCAGATATGCACAGAATAATGTAGTTACTGCATCGGTTGATAATTTAAGATTCATAAGAGGTGTGTATAAGCACGAGATAGTTATTCTGATAGGACGTGTTACATATGTTGGCAATTCATCAATGGAAGTAAGAGTAGATACCTATGTTGAAGGACTTGATGGTATGAGATATCCCGTAAACAGAGCATATCTCACACTTGTATCAGTAGATGAGAATGGAAAAGGCAAGAAAGTTCCAAGACTTATAGTTGATTCGTTAAGCGAACAGGCAGAATGGGAAGCTGGTAAGAAGAGAAGCGAATTGAGAAAACAACGTCTTAAAGAGGGCTTCTAAAGGTTTGTATTATTGATAATTATATAAATAAATTAACTCAAACTTCGCACATACATAATATAATTAAATCATTTGTATTAAGCAAATTTGCATATATAAATATTGAAACTTTTGTAAGAATTGCTAATTTGTAGATATCTTTTTCGACTCTTTTGATTATTTGAGTTCATTCAATGCCACACACTTAAACCGAGATGTCCGTCTATGCCACACACTTGATTTATGACGTATCGTGTGCAAGTTATATGCCGTCAGATGCAAAA
>OMVQ01000076.1 GCA_900314555.1 uncultured Eubacteriales bacterium
GTTTTTTGATAAAAAAGTGGGGGATTTTATAAAAAATGGAATCTGAAAGCCTTATAGAATGGGGCTTAGAGATTCCGAGAGATTATACAAGTGAAATGGAGGAAAAACAATGAGAAAAAGAATGTTAATGGTAGCAATGGTAACAACAATGGTGTGCTTAACAGCATGCTCAGGTAAGAAAGAATTAGGCAGTAAGAAAGACGTTAATGTGGTAGAAAGTGTAGACACAAATGAGGCTGATTCAGACAGTGATAAAATAAAAATAGATAAGTCATTATCAGAGGGTAATGATACCTTGGTTAAAGATTATTATAATGAAGGTATAGATTATAAGAATAATGTTATTTTTAATCCGGATCAGAACAAATTTGTTAAGATGGAGAATAATACATATGTTGATTTAGAACAGAATTACAAAGAAAGACATATTACAGTAGATGATTTTGAAAGTGATGTAAAATGGTATTATTGCAAAGATGGTGACAGACTTCTTTATAAGCAGGATATTGATCCAGAAGAGAATACTAGTGTTTATATTGTGACAGAAGCAACATCAGGTGATACATATTTATTATTATGTAAGAATGACACACATACAGGTTATTCTTGGCAGTATCCTGTAAAATTTAACGTTGAAACAGGTGAATATGAAGATGTATTTGCTGGTGCAACTATTAACAATAAGAGTGTAAAAGAATATGGATATCTTAAGAATTGGGAAATAACAGAAAGTAATGTGAAAGTTGATTGCAATGAAACATTCCTTGAACCTGAATCACAGGTATGGAGAAGAGAAATTGTAACAGTTAAATAAGATTTAAGACTAAGTAATATCAAATAATTTATATAATCTAATATGCCAGCTGATATTTATGTTGGTATATTAGATTAACAAGTTTTGGCAAAATACTATATAATAAATGGAGAATACATGAAAAATAAAGAGATAAATAAATCATCAATAATATTGATAATAATTTCAATTATTGCAGTAATAAGTATAATTTTAAACCTTAATAAAATTATAACCGGCAATCAGTTGATTGCTATAATATTATTTAGTCTGGTAATTATTGATGTATTAGGAATAGTTCAAAATAAGAATAACAAAAGAAATGTGAGATTATATTCGGTTAGTTTTTTAATATGTATTATTCTTATAATATATGCAATTTTTAGTGGCAGACTTTTACCGGAATCTAAAATTAATACTTTAGAACATAATACAAATGAAGTTATTAGTAAATATTTGAATAATGAAGATGAATTAATATCTGATAAAGTGTTATTGAATGTAGGAAAAACAACAGAATATAATGGTTGTAAAATTGAATTAGAATCGTATGTTTATGATAAAGAATTAAAAGTAGCATATGTAAAAATAAAAGCATCAAAATCAGGTATTGGAGCTGGAATTTTAGATAATGAGCATTTGGTGTCCGTGGTAAAGAATATGCCTCGGTTCAGTCTGCTGGATTCAATATTTTTAGAAGAGGATTATCAAATAGGTTTCAGTATAAGTAACAGAGTACGTAATCTTATAAGACCTGACAATTATATAGTAAAAAGAAATTCAATCGAAATGAGTTATTATATACCGGATTTTGATGGGAAGATATACATATATGATTTTAATAATAAAACATATGAAGAGGCTTTTGAACTAGAGGATACAGATAGTAATAGATGCGAAGTGACAAGTGGTGTATATCTTTCAGAATTAGGTTTAATTATTAACGAAAATGATGAAAATAAATATAATTGTATATTAGGATTTGATGTTGAATTTGAATATTCTGATGGTTCAAAAAAGAGTATTAAAGATATATCTTCTGATTCAAATTATGACGAAAATGATACAATAATAACAGATATTAGCTATGTATATTACATATTTAATGATGTTCAGGATATTAAGCAAATTACAAAAGTCTTTATAAATGGTGATGAATATGATGTAGAATATTTACAAAAGTAAGTGTTGGTGCAAACAGATATATTGTGTAACAGTAAGAACTTAATATATAAAAATTATTATAAAAATAAATATAGACAAGTGAAATTGTAAGCAAATGAAATGGAGGAATCACAATGAGAAAAAGAATTTTAATGGCAGCGATGCTGACAACAATGGTATGTCTAACAGCATGTTCAGGTAAAAATGAATCAGATAAGAATGTTAAAAATGACAATACAAAGGAAAGCATCGAATTATCAGATGGTGTTACAGAAAGTATAGAAGTTAAAAATGCAGATGTAACAGATGACCTTAAGGTTGTAAATACAGAACTTGTA
>OMVQ01000037.1 GCA_900314555.1 uncultured Eubacteriales bacterium
GTTTTTTTGACAAAAAAGTGGGGGATTTTAATAAAAAAGGAATCTGAAAGCATTATATTTACTGGCTTAGAGATTCCGAGAGATTATAATAATGAAAAGGAGGTCGGAGTAATTTGAAAAATATATTTAAGAAGTTCGATTCTGAAAAGTTAAAAGCCAGAATGAAAACATATAAAGAAAGACCTCTTTCATTCATTATGATGTTATTAGTTGTATTGTCAGCGGCAATAACAATAGGCATTTTGGGATTTATCATTGTCTATATTTTGGTAAATGGTATTCCTTATCTTACACCTGAGTTATTTGCATGGAAATATACATCGGACAATTGTTCAATGATGCCTGCGATAATTAATACATTAATAATTACCATTCTCGCACTTGCACTCGCTATTCCATTTGGAATATTCTCGGCAATATATCTTGTGGAATATGCTAAAAAAGGTAACAAGATAACGGCAATAGTAAGAATAACAGCAGAAACACTTACGGGTATTCCATCAATTGTGTATGGTTTATTCGGATATCTGTTCTTCGTAATAGCTTTAAAATGGGATTATTCAATATTAGCAGGTGCCTGTACATTAGCAATAATGGTTCTTCCGGTTATTATGAGAACTACAGAGGAAGCACTTATGTCTGTACCTGACTCATATAGAGAGGGCAGTTTCGGATTAGGTGCAGGTAAATTAAGAACAGTATTCAGAATTATATTGCCAAGTGCAATTCCTGGAATTCTTTCAGGCGTAATTCTTTCAATAGGACGTATCGTTGGTGAAACAGCAGCACTTATGTATACGGCAGGAAGTGTGACAGAGGTTGCTAAGAGTGTATTTGATTCAGGACGAACACTTTCGGTACATATGTACAGCCTTTCAACAGAGGGATTACATATTAATCAAAGTTATGCGACAGCAGTTGTATTACTTTTCCTTGTTATTTTGATTAATTTCGTATCAGGAAGAATTGCTAAAAAAATTAAGAAGGCATAATTAAAGAATTTTAATCAGAGAATATGAATTAAAGAAGAGTAATTAAAGAATTCTAATCAGAGAATATGAATTTAAGAAGTGTCATTAAAGAATTTGTAACCATTTTATATTTGCGCACATCATTTAATGTAAATATATTATGTGAGAAAGGAATTAGAAGATGTCAGAGAAAAGTAAATTTTCGGTAAGTAATCTTGATTTATATTATGGTGATTTTAAGGCATTAAAAGATATAAATTTAGAGATATTGCCAAATGAAATAACTACATTTATAGGACCATCAGGCTGCGGTAAATCAACATTTCTAAAGTCATTAAACAGAATGAATGATTTAGTTGAGGGCTGTAAAATAACAGGAAATGTGTTATTAGATGGTGAAAATATATATAAGAATATGAATGTCAATCAGCTCAGAAAAAGAGTAGGAATGGTATTCCAGAAGCCTAATCCATTTCCGATGAGTGTATATAACAATATAGCATTTGGACCACGTACACATGGTATACATTCAAAGGCAAAGCTAGATGAGATAGTCGAAAAATCATTAAGAAGTGCAGCAATCTGGGATGAATTAAAGGACAGATTAGATAAAAGTGCATTAGGCCTGTCAGGAGGACAGCAGCAAAGACTCTGTATTGCGAGAGCGCTTGCAGTTTCACCTGAGGTTATATTGATGGACGAACCTACTTCAGCACTTGATCCTATTTCTACAATGAAGATTGAAGATTTAGTAATTGAATTAAAGAAAGAATATACAATTATTATGGTTACACATAATATGCAGCAGGCAACAAGAATATCTGATAAAACAGCATTTTTCTTATTAGGTGAGGTTGTAGAATATGATGATACAGAGAAATTATTTTCTATGCCGGCTGATAAGAGAACAGAGGATTATATTACAGGAAGGTTTGGTTGATATGAGAAATAGATTTGACAGACAATTAGAAGAACTTAATAATGGTCTTATTAAAATGGGAAGTCTTATTGAAAAAGCTATTGAAATGGCAATAACCGGAATGATTAATCAGGACGTTGAACTTGCTAAAAATGCAATAGCATTTGATAATGAGATAGATGAGCAGGAAAAAGAGATTGAAAATCTGTGTCTTAAGCTTCTGTTACAGCAGCAGCCGGTAGCCAGAGATTTACGTCTTATTTCAGCAGCACTTAAGATGATAACCGATATGGAAAGAATCGGCGACCATGCAGCAGATATTTCAGAGATAACCATACAGTTATCAAATGAGAAATACATTAAAAAGCTTGAACATATAAGTCAGATGGCTAAAGAGACTACGGTTATGGTTGTTAAAAGCATTGATGCATTCGTGAGCAAGAATTTAGATTTGGCACACGAAGTCATAGAAAGCGATGATGTGGTTGATGATTTATTTGATAAGGTTAAAAACGAGTTAATAGAACTTATTAACAAAGATACGAAGAATGGGGAGCAGGCTACAGATTTACTTATGATTGCAAAATATTTTGAGAGAATTGGTGACCATGCGACTAATATTGCAGAGTGGGTAATATTTTCAATAACAGGAGAACATAAATTTAATTTTACATAGATTTTACATACATACTATTTGAAATTTACATAGATAAATTATAATCCACTTGTTTAATGAGTAAATTACAGACAGAAACGAGGATTAAAATGAATATTTTTAATGTTTTATCTATGTTAGGCGGATTAGCACTTTTTCTTTATGGAATGAATACGCTAGGCGATGGACTTTCTAAATTATCGGGTGGTAAATTAGAAAGAATATTAGAGAAAATGACTAATTCCAAGTTAAAAGCGGTTCTCTTAGGTGCGGGTGTAACGGCGGTTATACAGTCATCTTCTGCCACAACTGTTATGGTTGTGGGTTTTGTTAATTCAGGAATTATGAAATTAACACAGGCAGTTGGCATTATAATGGGTGCTAATATAGGAACTACAATCACATCATGGATTCTTAGTTTGTCAGGAATTAAAAGTGATAATTTCTTAGTGCAGTTCTTAAAACCAACATCATTTTCTCCGGTACTTGCATTTATCGGAATATGCCTTGTTATGTTCGCTAAGAAAGATAAGAAGAAAGATATCGGTGGAATCTTATTAGGTTTTGCAATATTAATGACAGGAATGGAGACAATGAGTGCAGCAGTAGCACCATTATCAGGTGTTAAAGGCTTTACTGATATTCTTACAATGTTTTCTAATCCTATCTTTGGTATGCTTGCAGGACTTGTGCTTACTGCGGTAATCCAGAGTTCATCAGCTTCAGTAGGTATACTTCAGGCACTTTGTGGAACAGGACTTGGTTACTCTTCAGCACTTCCTATTATTATGGGACAGAACATAGGAACCTGTGTTACAGCATTGATTTCAAGTATCGGCGCTAAGAAGAATGCCAAGAGAGCAGCAATTATTCATCTGTATTTTAATCTTATTGGTACAGTTATATTTATGGGTGTGTTCTATCTGCTTAATTCATTTATACATTTTAGTTTTATGGGTGAAAATGCAACGAAACTTGGAATTGCAATAATTCATACAGCATTTAATATTGTAGCAACACTTATTTTGTTACCATTTTCAAATGGGCTTGTGAAACTTGCCTGTGCTACAATTAAAGATGAGAAAGAAACAGAGGATGTTTCTAATGATAGCAAGAAAGATGATGGAATTATGCTTCTAGATTACAGATTTCTTGATAATCCATCATTTGCCATAGAACAGTGTAAGAATGTAAGTGTTGAAATGGCTAATATATGCAGAAATTCGATTGAGTCAGCTATAAGCCTGTTTGATAACTATGATGAAAAAGTAAGACAGAGTGTTGTCGAAATGGAAGAAAAAGTTGATAAATACGAAGATGAATTAGGTACTTATATGGTTAAGTTAAGTAGTAAAAGTTTGTCAGAGACAGATAGTAAAACATTGTCTATGTTACTACATTGTATAGGAGATTTTGAAAGAATTTCAGATCATGCATTAAATATATGTGAAACAGCTCTTGAGATGGAAGAGAAGAAATTATCATTCTCAGATGCGGCGGCCAAAGAGATAAATGTATATACAAAAGCACTTGACGATATAGTAAATCTTACTACGGATATTTTTGATAATGGTGATATAGATTCAGCAATTAATGTAGAACCATTAGAGGAAGTAATAGATGGTCTTAATGTAGAACTTAAGAAGAGACACATTAAACGTTTAAGAAATGGTGAATGTACTATTGAGTTAGGTTTCATACTTTCAGATATTATTACTAATTATGAAAGAGTTGCCGACCATTGTTCTAATATTGCGGTGGCATTAATACAGATTAACGATGATGGCTTTGATACTCATGAATATCTTGGTAAAGTCCGCAGAGAAGATAACGAAGAATTTATGAAGAAATATCACGAATATAAGAGGGTTTATAATCTTCCTGTTTAAAAACGGAAAGTCTATAAAAAGATATTGAATGAATTATTAGTTCGTTGTATAATTTTACAGGAAATATATGTATGCGTTGCTAACATATGTTTCCTGTATATTTTATTATGCGACGCAGAATCGAGGAAGAAATGAGCAAAATAGATGAAGTCAGAGCTGAAATGGTTACTGCAATGAAGAATAAGGATAAGGACAGAAAGGAAGTTCTCTCATTATTATTGTCAGCACTTAAAAATGTAGCTATTGATAAGAGAGCTGATTTAACTGAGGAGGAAGAAAATACTGTTGTATTAAAAGAGATAAAACAGTTAAATGAATTATTAGAACAGACTCCTTCAGACAGAAAAGATATCATAGATTTATGCAAATACAGAATAAGTGTATTAGAAGAATTTGCACCAAAGATGCTTACAGAAGAAGAGATAAAAGCTATAATTACAGAGGTAATTAACGGACTTGGAATCACAGAGCCTAAGGCATCTGATAAAGGTAAGATTATGAAAGAACTTATGCCAAAAGTAAAAGGAAAAGCTGATGGTAAAGTCGTAAACCAGATGGTTGCAGAAATGTTCAAGTAAAACATCATATATTATCATACAATTGAAATTATATAAGATTTATTTTTATGCCAGTTTTATGAAAATAAAATTGGCATATTTATAATATACAATTATTAACTCAAACCTTGCATATACATTTGTATTATATATATCGAATGATTAGGAAAATTTACAGATATAAATATTGGAACTATTGCAAGAATTGCGTAAATTTGTCAGATGTAGGTTTGGGGTTCAAGTTTTGTGTACATTTATCAGAACGACAATTAAGCGTAAGGGTGTACGCCTATGAAATACACTTTCATATTTTTAAAATTGGGTGTGAGTAAATGCCGTCCTCTGCAGAATCTATTACGGTGCAGTAAATCAAACGTGCTTTGCTTGAACGGTAATTTACTGCACCGACCTTATGCATCTGACGGCATCTACTCACACACACGATACGTCATAAATCAAGTGTATTTCATAGACGTACATCCCTAGCTTAATTGCTCGGAATGTTAAATGAACACAAATAATCAGATGAGCCCCAGACCTACATCGACAAATTAGCAATTCGAAGCACGAGTTTTAATATTTATATCTGTAAATTTCCTATATATTGGCAATTAAAATACAAATGTATGCAGGTATGAGTTAATAATTGATTTATAATAAATGAATGCCGCTTTGCGGAGAAATGAGGAGAAGAATGGCTTTAGAAGTTAAAAATCTTGTTAAGAAATATGGAGAGAAAACAGTTGTTAACAATATAAGTTTTCAGATGTCTGAGCCGGGTGTATATGCACTTTTAGGCACAAACGGAGCAGGTAAGACAACTACTATAAGAATGATTCTTGGTATGTTATCAAAAGATGGAGGAGAAGTTTTATGGAACGGTAAGGAATTAGATGTGATAAGCACTAATATAGGTTACCTTGCTGAGGAACGAGGACTTTATCCTAAATATTCGCTTATGGATCAGTTACTATATTTTGCAAAATTGAAAAATGTTCCTAAATCAGTTGCAAAAGAAAGAATTAAATACTGGGCTAAACGTTTAGAAGTTGAAGAATATATATATCCAAAGCCTGCTAAGAATAAGAAGTCAAAGTCTATGAATGCTGATCAGTTATCAAAGGGTAACCAGCAAAAGATTCAGCTTATGGCTGCGCTTATATCGGATCCTGATTTAATAATCTTAGATGAACCTTTAAGTGGTCTTGATCCTGTAAATGCTGATTTATTCAAAACTATAATAAGAGAAGAGATTGATAAAAATAAATATCTTATTATGTCAAGTCATCAGATGGCAACTATAGAAGAATTCTGTACAGATATTACTATATTGAATCGTGGAAATGCAGTATTACAGGGTAATCTTAATGAAATTAAGAAGAGTTATGGACGTGTAAATATGCATGTCAGATGTGAGGAAAATATAGATAATATTATAGAAAAATTTGATTTTATTACAGTTAATAAAAATGCTGAAGAATATGAGATAAAGGTGACAGGAGAAGAACAGGCTAAGGAGTTTTTGGCAAAATTAGTTGAGAATAATATAACTATAATTAAATTTGAACTTCGTGAGCCTTCATTACATGAAATCTTTGTGGAAAAGGTAGGAAATGCTCATGAAGAATAGTATAAAAGGATGGAAAGATATATTTTCTTTTACATTTATCCAGGGTATAAAAGCGAAGTCCATAATTATTTCAACAGTAATTATGTGTGTGATTATAATTGCAGGTGTACCAATTGCAAGTCTTATAGGTGGTAAAAGTGAAACTAAAAAAACATCTATTGAAGAAGTATGTATTGCAGATATGACAGGCATAAAAATCGCTAAAGATTTTGATGTACTTAAAAATGTAAAAAATGATGATGAAACCGAAAATATGTACTCGAAAATAAAATATACTGAATTAGATACACAGAAATTAAACTTTGATGAGAATGCCGGGCTTAAGGATATATATAAATTTGACAAGGATTCGAAGAAAGTGTACTTACAGATTACATATTTAGAAGATAGCTTTGATGTAGAAGTAATCTACGATGGAAATGGAAAGCTTGAGTATGATGATGTTGATAATTATAGTAACTTTGTCAGTGATAATTTTCAGAAAATTCTGATGAAGAATATGAGTGTTGCTGATAAAGACGTAGAAATTGTTAATTCAGTAAATACAATTAATTATTGCGATATCGATTCTGTAAAAGATGAAATTGATAATAATAAAGATGCATCATCAAATGCATCTGATGATAAACTAAATGCAGATAAATTGAAAGATGATAATTCTTTAAGTAATGCAGATAAGAAGCATAGCAAAGCAAAATATAATATTTTATATACAATGCTTATGGTAACATTATTTATACTTACATTTTGTGGCGAAAGAATTGCAATGTCAATAATTACAGAGAAGTCTTCAAAGGTAATGGAATATCTGATGACTTCAATTAAACCTATGGCAATAGTTGTAGGAAAAGTTCTTGCCAATCTTTTGATTATTGTTGTACAGGTTGGACTTATAGCTATATCATTTCTGACAGCGATATTTGTTAATACATCAATTACAGGTGAGAAACTGCCTGAAAGCATAAGTAATATACTTAGCAGGAGCAATTTTGACAGTGCCAATATCCTTACTATTTTAATAAGTATACTTTTATTAATCGGTGGATTTATATTATTCAGTCTTATTGCTGCACTTGCAGGAGCTTCCGTAAGCAAAATGGAAGAAATGAGTGAAGGTGTAAAAATGTTCACATTTATTCTCATCATAGGTGCTTATATTGCAATATTTGTATTATCAAGCAATACATATGAAAAGACCTCAATGCTTAAATATGCTACAATGTTAGTTCCGCTAACCTCAGTATTTTTGGCACCAGGAGCTTTATTAACAGGATATCTGTCAGTTGGATTAGGTGTTCTTTCAGTATTAATTATGATTGTTTCTAATATATTACTTGTCAGATTTGTTGCAGATGTATATGAAAGCATGATTTATTACAATGGAACACATTTGAAATTGAAAGATATAATAGGTATTTCTAAACAGAACAGAAATGGCAGCAAAAGGAGGGCTAAGTAGATGAAAAAAGGAATGTTTACAGGCTGGAAAGATGTATTAAATTTTACATTTGTACAGAATACTAAAACTAAAACTTTTAAAGCTTCACTTATTGGAATTGCCGTATTGATATTTATTATATTTTTCAGCATAAATGTCATTATGGGATATGTGTCTGATAATGGAAATAAGAAAAAAGATGATGTTAATAAAGTGGATAATATCTGCATAATTAACGATGTTGGAATTGATGATGAATTACTCGGAAAATTTAAGGAAACAGATGAGTATGTTGCTAAATCGGATATTACAGTTTATGATAATAAGAAGGTTTCAGAAGTAGTTGAAGGCGTAGAAAAAAATACGATAGTTATTAATTTATATAAAGGTGAAGTTGATGAAGATAAAAATGTACAATATATGTTAGATGTATATGCAACAAAAGATTTATCTAAGAAAAATGTTAAGAAAGTGGCTAAGGCATTTTCGGATTATTTTGATGAAATCAAGTATAATTTAACTTCACTCGAACCTGAAGCTATGCATATTATAACAAGTGAATATTCAGTATATTCTGTTGATGTTAATGATAAAGACGAATCATTTGGCGTAGTAATTGCTAAGATATTTGTGCCTATGATATTTGTGTTATTAATTTATTTTATGGTATTAATGTATGGACAGAGTATAAGCAAGTCTCTTATTGTAGAGAAAAATTCTAAATTAATGGAGATGCTTCTGACATCGGTAAAACCACATGCAATTGTATTAGGAAAGATACTGGCAATGTATCTGACTGCAATTATGCAGATGGGAATATGGATTATATCTGGTGTAGCAGGATTTATAGTTGGAGACAGGGTTGCAAAAGATATGTTTAGCAACTATGACAATGTAATATTAAAGGTTATCAGATTACTGAAAGAAGAATCAGCTTCAGCATTTTCGATTAGTGCAGTAATTATCGGAGTGTTGGCAATGTTCGTTGGATTTTTATTATATTGTGTATTTGCCGCACTTGTAGCATCTAATATTACTAAGGCAGAAGAACTTGCAAATGGAATGAGTGTATTTCAGATGGTTACAGTAGCTGGTTTCCTGGGGGCATATATGTTACCATTATTACAGGCAGAAAGCCCTATTGTAGATATATTAAGATATATCCCGGTTACGTCACCATTTATGCTTACATCAGATGTAATTATCGGTAATATTGGAATTGTCGGAGCATGTATTTCATTACTTATTATGATTGTTACGACTATAGTTATGATTATATTGACAGGTAAAAATTATAAAAAGAAAGTCTTTTAAATATCTGTAAAAAATGATAAACTATAAAATGGATGGCTGTTTATAAAATAATGGCTAATGATTTGAAAATATTTCCTTACTAAATTTTAATGGAAATAAACAGCATTTTGGAGGCTTTACAGATGCGAATTACTTATCATTTGTTATCGAATAAAGGAAGTAGAAAGATAAACGAAGACAGAGTCGGAAGTTATGTTAAGGATGAAGAATACTGTTTTGCATTGGCTGATGGGCTTGGTGGCCATGATAAAGGCGAAGTTGCATCTAAGATAGCAGTTGAAACATGTATAGATTTATTTAAAGAAGATGGTTTTAATGAATTCTATATGCGTAATGCATTTGAAGAAAGCCAGGAAAATATACTTAACAGACAGATAAGAGATATGAAACCTGATGATTATAAGACTACATTGGTTTTATTATGTATCAAAAATGGATATATCAACTGGGGACATATCGGAGACTCAAGATTATATTTTTTCAAAAAGAATAAATTAATTTTACATACATTAGACCACAGTGTTCCACAGATGTTAGTTAATATCGGAGAGATAGAAGATAAAGATATCAGAAATCATCCAGACAGAAGCAGGCTGTTAAGCGTAATGGGAATCGAATGGGAGAGACCTAAGTATGAGATTGCTGAGCCTGTGGAAGATGAAAAGGGAATGGCGTTTTTAATGGCTACTGACGGATTCTGGGAACTTATTAATGAAGAAGAAATGATAAAATGTCTCAAGAAGGCACATGACGTACATGAGTGGGTTAATTCAATGGAGAAGATAGTTATCAAAAATGGAGAAAATAAAGATATGGATAACTATTCAGCCATTGGTGTGTGGATTAAATAGATGTTTGAATAAAGTATGAGAATAAATGTCTGAAAGATTGTTAATTGAGAAAAATTAAGTTAAAAAAGTCAGAAGTAATATTGCAAGTAATATTAATCAATGATATACTAAATCTAGTCGAATTATATAAATTTCTGTAAGAAATGGGAGGCGTAGTTTTATGAGCAAAATTAATCCAGATTATTTATGCCCTGGTTGTATGGCAGTTTTAGATGAACCGGATTTACCTTGTCCTTTGTGTGGATTTGATAAGAATACATATGCACCATCTCCACGTAGTTTAAAACCATTTACTAAATTAAATGGTAAATACCTGGTAGGAAAAGTAATAGGTGAAGGTGGATTTGGAATTACATATATTGGTTTTAATATGGAAACAGATTTACCGGTAGCGATTAAAGAATATTTCCCATCAGAATTAGCTACAAGAGATTCATCACAGGGAAATACGATTAATGTATTCTCAGGTGAAGCTAAGGACTTATACAGAGAAGGATTAGAGAAATATTTAAGAGAAGCAAGAAACCTTTCAATGTTCTCTGATCTTCCGGGTATTGTTACTGTTAAGGATTTCTTCTATGAGAATGAGACAGCATACATAATTATGGAATACATAAATGGTATGACACTTAAGCAGTACCTGACAAAAGTCGGCGGAAGAATGAAGCAGAATGAAGTAATCAAGATGATGAAACCTGTTCTTGAGTCTATGAATAAGATACATGAAGTAGGTATTATCCACAGAGACATAAGTCCTGATAATATTATGATTACAAGAAATAAACAGATAAAGCTTACAGACTTTGGTGCGGCAAGAGTATTTGATACCGAAGATAATAAGAGTATAACAGTTGTACTTAAACGTGGTTATGCTCCGGAAGAGCAGTACAGAGCTAAAGGTAATCAGGGACCTTGGACAGATGTATATGCATTATGTGCGACGATGTATAGAATGATTACAGGTGTAACTCCACAGGAGGCACTTGAGAGAATTATAGAGGATAATGTTGAACCTATATCTAAATATGATCCAAACGTATGGCCTGAGACAGAATATGCGATAATGAAAGGTTTATCATTACGTGCACAGGACAGATTCCAGACAGTCAACGAGTTAATTGATGCATTATATTACAGTGTATTAGAGAAAGATGAAAATGGTAATCCATATCTTGTGGTTACTAAAGAGAATGTACCGGCACCACAGCCAGCAGCACCTGTACAGCAGCCTGCACAGGAAGAGGAAGATGAGTTTGACTCTAAGCCAATTGTTGTAAGTATCGGAAGATCGACAGCAGAGGAGTTTGCGGCACAGATGCAGGCAGAACAGCCTGTACCACAGCCTGCTGTTGCATCTGAACCTGTGGTAACACCACAACCACAGGTATCATCTGCACAGTCTGTAGAACCTGAACAACCAGTAGCACCACAGCCACAGGTGACAGAGAGACCGGCACCACAGGGACAGGTAGTACAGCCACAGGCAGCAGAGAGACCGGTACCACAAGGACAGGTAGTACAGCCACAGGTGACAGAGAGACCGGCACCACAAGGACAGGTAGCCCAGTCACAGACTACAGTACCACAAGGTCAGATAGCGCAACCAGCAGCACCACAACCACAGGAGGCACCTGCACAATCTGCACCACAGACAGAAGCACAGCCTAAGCCACAGGAGAAGAAAGGTGGTTTCTTCAAATCAACATTCAAGAAACTCGTTAAATTACAGTTAGGTAAAGTCAGATTTGAAGATACTGTTACAGACCTTAATGTGGAGCATATGGATGTTGGAAATATTCAGGTACTTAAGGAATGTTATGAACTTAAGAAGCTTGTTTTGAATAATAATATGCTTGATGATTTATCACCTATTTCTGAATGTAGCAAGTTAGAGTATCTGGCTCTTAGAAATACATTAGTTGGTGATTTATCACCAATATCAAACTGTACAAATCTTAAATATCTGGATTTGTGGGGAACTAGAGTTACAGACTTACATGATTTATATTCGCTTACGAAGTTAACATATCTGTGTGTTAAAAATACAGAGATAAGAGAAGCACAAGTAGAAGACTTTAAGAAGCATATTCCTGATTGTGTAGTAGAATTTTAGATGTAATCAATTAGTCCTAGGATATTTATGTATCTTAGGACTATTGTTTATATGGCATATTAAATGCCGATATATTTTAAAGAGGAAAGAAAAAGGAGAAAAAGAGAAAATGACAATGTTCAAGGAGATTAAAAAAAGAGCAACAAGAAATGCAATTTTTACGCTTATATTTTGCTTAGTAGCAGGTGGCTTCTTGTTTGTATGCTTTGGTAAAGATGCACTTACATATCTAAAAGGTGCAACTGATATCACAGAGGCTTCAGTCGCAAAGATTAAAGATACAGATTATGCAGAGATTACACTTGACAAATATAATCTATATGGTTGTTATTCTGAACAATATTCTAAAAGTGGAAGTTCAGAGACAGTATCTGATTACTATTATCTTGTATTAGTTGGCGATGATAATGATATGCGATTAATGGGTGTAAAAGTCAAAGCAAAGAATCGTTCAAAATTAGAGAAGATTGAAGAAGAATATACAGCTATGGATAATGGCGAAGATACAGATACAACAACTACTTTGAAGATTAAAGGTAAATTAACTAAAATGGAAAGTCAGCCATATCAGCACTTTAAACAGACAATAACTGATTCATATGATTTTTCATACAGTGAACTTGATAGTGTTACATTAAACTTAATGGTAGTAGATGGAACTGTTAATATTGGAGAAATGATATTCTGTTTAGCTGGTGTTGTTATTATCTTAGTAGGTATAATTATAATGATTGTGGCTGCATCAGGAGTTACAGTTAACAAGTTTAAGAAAGAATTAGAATCAAGAGGCCCGGGATATATTGATTATGTTGAACAGGATTTCGTTAATGCAGTTAAGTTTACTAAGACAGTAAGAATTGGTAGAGAATTCACATTCTTAATTAAAGGTACTAAATGTGTAATGATTCCTAATAATGAAATCGTATGGGCTTATCCTGTTAAGACAACACACAGAACAAATGGTATCAAAACAGGTTCTACACATTCAGTTAAATTATTAAATAATCGCAAGAAAGCATTTATATTACCTGCTGATAATGCTGACCAGGCAAATGACATTATCGGTTTATATGCAAATATGACAGATACAATTGTCTTAGGATATGATGATGGATTAAACGGATTATTTTCAAGAAACTTTGATGAATTCCTTAATATAGCATATAAGAACCATATATATGGTGATAAGAGCAATCAGTATGCAAATGATAATTACAATAATTTTGATAATGGTAATTATGACAATGTAAATAATGGTAATAATAATTATGATAATGCAAATAATGGCAATAATAATTATGATAATACAAATAATACTACTATGTAAAGAAAAGAGGATATATGGTTAATAATCAGATTAACGACATTAAAAAAGAAATCAGTAAAGCTATAGTAGGTAAAGAGAATATTATTGACAAAGTTCTGGCTGCAATTTTTGCGGGAGGACATGTGTTACTAGAAGATGTGCCGGGAGTGGGTAAAACCACTCTCGCTCTTGCATTTGCCAAGACACTTTCGTTAGAATATAAGAGAATACAGTTTACACCTGATGTATTACCGTCAGATGTGGTTGGTTTCTCGATGTTTAATAAGAAGATAAATGACTTCGAATTCAGAGAGGGTGCGGCAATGTGTAATATTCTGTTGGCCGATGAGATTAACAGAACATCACCAAAGACACAGGCAGCTCTCTTAGAGGTTATGGAGGAGGGAAAGGTAACAGTTGATGGTACAACACATTATCTTCCTAATCCATTCTTTGTAATAGCTACACAGAATCCTATGGGATATGTCGGAACACAGAAGCTTCCTGAATCACAGCTTGACAGATTTATGATTAAAATGTCTATGGGATATCCGGATGAGAAAAGTGAAATAGATATCTATAATGGCAGAAGTTATTCGGCACTAGATGATGTCAGAGAAGTTATTTCATCAGAGGATATAGTTAATATCAGAAAGACAGTAGAAAATGTTCATATTGATGAGAAATTAATGGAATATCTTGTTAAGATAGTGAGATTATCAAGAGAGAATCAGTATGTTTCACTAGGTATAAGTCCAAGAGGTGGTATTGCATTAGTTAAAATGTCTAAAAGTACAGCATATATGAATGGAAGAGATTATGTTGTACCGGAAGATATTCTAGAATGTATAGATTCTGTTGCAGGACATCGTCTTGTACTTAATTCCAAGGCGAAAGCAAACGGTTATACTGAGCAGGATATTATTAACGACTTAAAGGATAGAATAGCAGTACCATAGATAAAAGGAGAACATTAAATAATATGTGGTTTGCAAGAATTAATTATTTGACATTAATAATACTTATAATAGTTGGAATGTTATTTTACAACAATTATGCATTATTATTTATGCTTATTTTGTTGTTAGTATTACCGGTAATATCTTATTTCATTGCGAGATTTAATAAGGATAAAATATCGGTAGATATATATACAGACAAAACGTCAGTCGGAAAGAATTCGTCCGTTGACGTTTGTTTTTCTGTAAATAATAAATCAATTCTGTCTATGGAGAATTTCACATTAGTTGTAAAGATATATAATGCATTTTACAGAAATGAGAAGACTTATGAGATAATTATTCCGGCAGCATCTTATAGTGAGCGTAAGGCAACTCTTACTATAGAGAATAAATACTGTGGAAGAATGGTTGTGTCATTAGAAGAAATCAGAGGCTATGACTTATTTGGAATGTACAGGTTCACAAAGTCCTTAAATAAGACGAAAGAAGTAATGGTAATGCCGTATGGAGCGATGGAGATAGAGAATCTTCCACTTTCACTTCAGGGCAAATCAGATGATGAAGAGCTTCAGTTTAAGAAAGGCGATGATGTTTCGCAGATTTCACAGATCAGAAACTATATCCCTGGTGATAGATTGCAGAATATTCATTGGAAATTAAGTGCCAAAGCCGAGGAACTTCAGGTAAAAGAGTTCAGTATGCCTTATTCAGATGATGTAATATTACTTACAGAACTGTATTTAGATAAGGATAATCCGGATATATTTGATGAGTTAATAGAAAAGCTGTTTGCTATATCTGTATATATTATTAAGCAGGGAAGAAAATTCTATATATCCTGGTATGACAGAATGAGTGAGGACTTCTATAAGAAAGAGATAAATAATGATGACGAACTTATGGAGGCCATAATAGATTTATATTATGCAGGATTATTAGATACAGATGGCAGAAGTTATGAAATATATGAAAGAATATATGGACTTGATAAAAGCACAGTTATATATCTCTCTGATAAAGCCGGCAAACCAAAGGATGGCAGTGAAATAGATATTAATTCAGAAAGGGTGGTGCTTACATGTCTAAATTAGATTGGAATGTTCTATTCAAACCTATAGTCTTAAAAAAGAACAAAAAGGACGATGAACAGATTAAGAAAACCGGAATAGAGATTAAAGAAGCACCAAAACTTGATGAAAATAAGAAGATATATTTCATTCTTACTAATGCATTAATTAATTTTCTTGTGGTAATCGGAACAGCAGGTTCATTTGTTAAACCCTTTGATATAAAATGCTATATGCCTGTTATATGGGTGGTTTCACTGATTATAGCTACATTTATGGCATTTTTATATTATAATATGCTCACTAAAACTCTTGGATATTTCATATCTTTGGTAGCATTTTTGTACGGTATATTTAATCTTAAATATATGATAAAAGGTGGTTTTGGTTACATTTCTAATAAGCTTATGGCATTTTTTGAAAAGGAATTAGACCTCCCGGTAGAAAGAAGCTATAACGTATATGGCTATAACGAGGAAATATCTGTTACAGTCTGTATGATATTCATAATATTTGCGGTAATGCTGTTATTTAATATGGTTATATCTGAGATTAAAGGCTTTGCATTTATATTTCTTGCGACATTTCCTGTAATGCAGATGGGAATGTATTTTAATCAGAAAGCGGATATGCTATATTTCACTATATATATAGCAGGATTATTAGGCTTATTCTTCCTTAGAAATTCAAGGCATTATCATATGGAATACAAGAAGAAAAAGGGATATAAGCAGATAAACAGAAAGAATAAGGTCGTATATGATTATACTAATGACGGTAAGAATTCACTTAGTTTCGTATTGGTACTTACTGTGTTAATAATCGGAATAACCTTAGTTGGCGGTGTTGCATTTCCTCAAAAGGAATATCACGCTAATTCTGATTATGATACTTGGAGAGAAGATACGAAAGATTTCACTAAACAGCTTATTATGGTTGGTTTCTGGGGAATGATAAGTCCCAATGGCGGAAGTGCAGGTGGAGTCGGCAGAAACAGACTTGGACAGTCTAAATATGTAAGGTTAGATTATGAAACGGATTTAATTCTTAGAATGCCTGTGTATGAAGATGAAGAAAGCACGTACCTTAAGTCATTTATCGGGACATTCTATCGTGATGAATATTGGGAAATGATTTCTGAGAATAAAGATAATAAAATCAAGTTAGAAGATTATGGTCTGACATCTGATGATATTGTAGAATTACAGAGTGAGATAATAAGCAAATGCAATTTATATTCGGGATATAATGCATTTGTTAAAAGAACTAAGGATATGGAGGTTATCAATGTAGCGGCTTCTCCACAATTTATGTATGTTCCTTATAATGATTTCACATTGAATCTATATGATAAAGTTATAAATGATGATGAATATATTGGCAGACACAGAATTAATAGAAGAATGATTATACGTTCATTTCCGTTTGTTAATAATATTAATATTGATAAATTCAGAAATTATATAAAAGATTATATGGATAATATTAAGTCAAATATTTCAGCTATAACAGAAAATGGCGGTGAACTTTCAACAGAAGAAAGTGAACAGGATAATATCATTAAGACAGAAGAGAAGTATTCAAAGTATGTTTATGATATGTATATGGACGTTCCTGATGAAAATGAGAAAGTTATAGCAGAATTCTGTGAAAAATATGGGCTTAATAAGGATTCTGAAAATATAACGGAAAGGCTTAAAGAGATATTTCAGACGGATTACACTTATACATTAATGCCCGGAGTTACACCAAAGGATAAAGAGTTTGTGAACTATTTCCTAACTAAGCAGAAGAAAGGTTATTGTACTTATTTTGCTACTTCGGCAACTCTGATATTCAGATATCTTGGAATTCCGGCAAGATATGTAGGCGGTTATGTATTACAGGCTGCGGATTACCTGAGTGGGGTTCCTGTAAGTGATAATAAGCTTGAGGATGATTTTGTTAATCAGACTGGCGGAGACGTATATGAGTATGAAATTGATGACAGTCAGGCTCATGCGTGGGTTGAAATCTATATTGATGGTTTTGGCTGGATACCTGTAGAAGTTACGCCGTCATTAGATGAGGACAGAGAAGAACCTAAACAGGATAATAATAACACCATAGCAGATTTTTTAGCCAATCAGGTATTTACAAAACAGACATTTGATGCGGTTAAGAATACAACTGTAAGTGTGATTTATATTGCGATAACAGGTGTAAGTCTGGCATTTGTAATCTATATCTGTACAGGCATGTATGTGAGAAACAGACGAAGAAATAATAAAAATGTCGTAAAGCAATATAATTACCTGTGTATGGTAACTAAATTTATCGGATTAAATAAAGCGGACGAAGAATCTTATGCTTCATTTGGAGAAAAGATTATAGAGACGAATATATCTGATGCAGACAGTGTTAACAGAATTAATGAGATACTTGAGAAAGACAAGTTCAGCCGGAATAATATAAGTAATGAAGAAATTAAAGAATTCAATGATATTGTCATAAAAATATCTGAAAATGTATATATGAAACTCGGCTGGTATAAAAAACTGTTATTCAGATATATAAAATGGTTATAAAAGCTACTTGTAATTAGGTGGTAAATGGTGTTATACTAATACTAAGTATAGACAACTGTCATATATTATAAAAGTTGTAATTCAATCGTTTTGTACAGGTAAAACGATTAAAAATAAAATATAATAATGGAGGTATGCATATGAGTTACTTTCTTGGAACAAATTCTAATTCAATAAGTACATTGTTTTCTGGTATGTCAGGAAATGCAGGTAATTTAACAAGTAATATGATTTCTGATTATTATAGTATTAGAAATGGAAGTTATAAGAAGTTACTTACATCATATTATAATAAGTTAAATGCTGATGATGAAAAGACAAACAGCACTAAGACATCTAACTCCACAAATGTTTCTGTAGATTCCAATGCACAGTTATCACAGATTAGCAGTGTGAGCAGTAAACTTCAGGAGAGTTCGACTAATCTGCTTGCTAAAGGTTCTACATCATTATTTAAGACAGCGGAAGTTAAAGATGAAAATGGTAATGTAACTAAAGAATATGATATGGACAAGATTTATAAAGGTGTCAAATCATTTGTTGATAATTATAATTCGGTACTTTCGAAGGCTTCTACATCTAAGGTTAATTCTATCAGTAAAGCTGTAGCTAATATGGCTTCATCAAGTAAGGTTAACGCTAACCTTTTGAAATCAGTAGGAATTACAGTTAATGATAATAATACATTAAGTGTAGATGAGAAGAAATTAAAAGAAGCAGATGTATCAACACTCAAGACATTATTCAATACATCAGGTTCATATGGATATTACATAGGAACAAAGGCTTCAGAGATAAATGCCACAGCGAAATTCGAGGCATCTAAGACGAATACATATACCCGCACAGGTTCATATTCATCATATGTATCTACGGGTAATTTATATAATTCATTTTATTAAGAAATACAATTAGCTATTAAGGAGACAGAAAAGAGCAATGACTAAGATAAGAACACGTTTTGCACCAAGCCCAACAGGAAGAATGCATGTAGGAAATTTAAGAACAGCACTTTATGAATTTCTTATTGCAAAGCATGAGGGAGGAGACTTCATTTTAAGAATTGAAGATACTGACCAGGAGAGATTTGTTGAGGGTGCATTAGACATTATATACAGAACATTAGAGAAGACAGGTCTTGTACATGATGAGGGACCTGATAAAGATGGCGGTTATGGTCCATATGTCCAGAGTGAAAGACAGGCAAGTGGAATGTATCTTGAATATGCTAAACAGTTAGTAGAGAAAGGTGAAGCATATTATTGTTTCTGTACAGAAGAGAGATTACAGACACTTAAACAGACTATAGGCGATAAAGAGATTATTGTATATGATAAGCATTGTCTGTCATTGTCTAAAGAAGAGATAGAAGAGAATCTTAAGAAGGGTATGCCATATGTTATAAGACAGAACAATCCTAAAGAGGGTACTACTACATTTGTAGATGATATATATGGCGAAATTACAGTAGATAACTCAGAATTAGATGATATGATTCTTATTAAATCAGACGGATATCCAACATACAATTTTGCTAATGTTATAGATGACCATTTGATGAATATTACTCACGTTGTACGTGGAAATGAATATATATCATCATCACCAAAATATCAGAGATTATATGAAGCATTTGGCTGGGAGCCACCTAAATATGTTCATTTACCATTGATTACAGATGAGAACCATAAGAAATTAAGTAAGAGATGTGGACATTCTTCATTTGAAGATTTAATCGAGCAAGGTTTTGTAGCTGAAGCAGTAGTTAACTATATAGCACTTTTAGGCTGGAGTCCTGAAGATAATACAGAGATAATGTCCCTTGATGAATTAATCGAGAAATTCGATTATCACCATATTAATAAATCACCTGCCGTATTCGACATTGTTAAGTTAAAATGGATGAATGGCGAATATATCAAGGCTATGGATAATGAGAAGTTCTATGAACTTGCGATGCCATATATTAAAAAGGTGATTACTAAAGATTTAGATTTAAAGAAGATATTAGATTTAGTTAAGACAAGAATTGAAATCTTACCTGACTTAGAAGAACAGGTAGACTTCTTCGAAGAATTACCTGATTATGATATAGCAATGTATACTCATAAGAAGATGAAGACTAATTCAGAGAATTCCTTAGAAGTATTAAAGGAGATGTTACCTATTCTTGAGAACCATGATGACTATTCTATAGATTCATTACATGATTTAATTATGAAATATATAGCTGACAAGGGAATTAAAAATGGTCAGGGCTTATGGCCACTTAGAACCGCAGTTTCAGGTAAGCAGATGACTCCTGGTGGTGCATTTGAGATTATGGAGATTCTTGGTAAAGACGAATCAATAAGAAGAATAAAAGTAGGAATTGAGAAACTTGAACAGGCAGTTTAGTGAAGCACAGAGTAAGGCAATCAGACATTACACAGGTCCGAGCTTAGTATTAGCCGGGCCTGGTTCTGGTAAAACGACAGTAATTACTCACAGAACGAAAAATTTAATAGAAGAATATGGAGTTAATCCGGCAAATATCTTAGTTATTACATTTACTAAGGCATCGGCAATTGAAATGCAGGAAAGGTTCGAGAAACTTATGGACGGAGTAAGATTACCCGTTTCATTTGGAACTTTTCATGCAATTTTTTTTAGAATTTTGAAATATGCATACAATTATTCGGCACAGAATATCATAAGAGAAGAGGACAGATTCAGGCTTGTTAAAGAATTGATAGAAAGAGAAGAGTTAGAGATTGAAGATGAGAATGAATTCGTAAGGTCGATAATGGCAGAGATAGGCAATGTCAAAGGTGATATGATTGACATTAATAATTACTATTCCACAAACTGTAGCGATCAGGTATTTCGAAGGATTTATAATAAATATGAAGAGAAATTAAGAAACAGAAACATGGTAGATTTCGATGATATGCTTATAATGTGTTATGAATTGTTTAAAGCAAGGCCGGATATCTTATCGGCATGGCAGAAGAAATATAAGTACATTCTTATAGATGAATTTCAGGATATCAACCGGGTGCAGTATGAAGTAATGAAGATGTTAGCGGCTCCAGAAGATAATCTCTTTATTGTTGGCGATGATGACCAGTCGATATATAGATTCAGGGGCGCAAGACCTGAGATAATGCTTAATTTCGAGAAAGATTATGAATCTGCGGTTAAAATCGTATTAGACGAGAATTACCGTTCAACCGGAGCTATTATTAAAGATGCACAGAGCCTTATTAAGAATAATAAGAAGAGATTCGATAAGGATATAAAGGCAGTACGGGATATGGGAAGCCCTGTAAAATATATGGAATTTAAGTCAGTTGTCGAAGAGAACCGCTATATCATAGAGGATATTCTGAAGCATACACAGAGAGGTGGAAGATATTCAGATATTGCAATTCTATTCAGAACTAACATAGGACCACGTTTTCTGGTAGATAAATTAATGGAATATAATGTACCATTTCATATGAAAGATACGATGCCTAATATCTATGAGCATTTTATAGCTAAAGATATAATAAGTTATATTAACATTGCTTTAGGCGAAAACAGTCGTGAAAATTACTTAAGAATAATTAACAGACCTAAGAGATATATTTCAAGAGAAGCACTTAAAAGTGAAGAGATATCACTTGATGGTTTAAAGCATTTCTATAGTGATAAAACGTGGATGGTCGAGAGATTAGAGAAGTTAGAATTCGATTTTGTGATGCTAAGAAGAATGTCACCATATGCTGCGATTAATTATATAAGACAGGGCATAAGATATGATGAATATTTAGCAGAATATGCAGAACTTAGAAGAATGAAAGTGGAGGACCTCTATGAAATCATTAATGAAATAGCAGAGGCAGCCAAAGAATATGATACATATGATAAATGGTTTGAGCATATTGAGGATTATGCTAAGGAATTAGAGAATCAGGCAAGTAAGAATTCTAAGACAGATAATGCAGTGGAGTTATGCACGATGCATAGTTCTAAAGGACTTGAATATAAAATCGTATATATTATAGATGCGGTCGAGGGCGTTACACCTCACAGTAAAGCTACATTAGATGAAGATATTGAAGAGGAAAGACGACTTTTCTATGTGGCTGCCACAAGGGCAAAGGATTATCTTAATGTGTTCTGGATTAAGGAAAGATTCAATAAACCTGTGGATATATCGAGATTTGTCAGTGAAATGATGCTTGATTATGATGATATATGCGAGGGCAGAAAAGTTTATCACAGAAAATATGGTGACGGAGTAATTAAGAAGCTTGAAGATGGAAAGGCAATTATCTATTTTAGTAAATATAGAAAAGAACTCGTTTTTAACATAGAATTCGCATTTGGAAACAAAATTATACAGTTAAAATAATGAGGCAATTGCTAATTAAATGGCTAAAGGTCTAAAGATTATATCTTATGACTTAAAATATGGAAGATTGATTAGATTTTTTGACAAAAATCGGTTGACTTATTATTAAAATCATATAAAATATTTATGTACAAATTACAAAAGCATATGGAAGGAGAACATTTGTGGTTACGAATAACGGTGGCGAAAGTCGCAGCAGAGGCACTAAGAATAATGGAGATGGAAAGGAAAGAGGAACAAGTTATCGTAATGGTGAGAAAAAAGACTATAAGTCATATAACAAGGGACCTAGAGATAATGACAGAAGAAATGTAAGAAACAATAATGACAACAAAGGTCCAAGAGATGGCAAGAAAGACTATAGAGACAACAAAAATGGCGGTAATGACAGAGGACAGAGGAACTCTTTCAAGAACAATGATTCCAGACAGAATAATAAATTCGGAGGAAATAAACCTTATAAGAAGAATTTTGGTGACAGGAATTATGGAAATCCATATGATAAAGATAGTGATGAAGATTCAAGACCTCAAAGAAGGCAAAGCTCTAATAAAGATAACAAGATAAAAGAGCAGCAGCCGGATAAGATAGAGATAATTAATAGAATTGAGAAAGAGAAAAAGGCAATGCAGAAGAAACAGGCGGAGAGAAAGAATAACAGACCTGTAAGACAGCAGACAAGACCTAAGAGAACTAATAATATTGATTGGACAAGAGCATATGAAAATGATTCATATGATGATGACGATTTAGATATGTATTTATAAAAAGACAGAACAAATAAGTGGTATTTACAAGTAAGCTTGCGATACCACTTATTGTGTACGTCTGATGAATATACAATTATGATATGTCAGGAATACATAGCCTGTGGCAATGCACGAATATATAAGTTTATGACTATGTATTTTTAGAATGTGTAATGTAGTAATGGAAAGTTGACAGATAAGGAGCAACGTATGATAAGCAGTGAAGTAAGGAGTAATATTCAAAAGTATGGTCAGGAACATTTGCTGAAATATTATGATACTTTATCGACTAAAGAGAGAAGTATATATGATGAACAGTTGAATAACCTGAACTTTGGATATCTTGATATAAGCAGAGATAACGATAGTGAGAAGAAAGAAATTCATTATGAACCTATACAGGCGCTCAGAAAAGAGGACATTGATAAAGACAGGGAACAGTTTGAGAAAGTCGGAATTGATGCGATTAAGAACTGCAAAGTCGGTGCAGTGTTATTAGCCGGAGGCCAGGGAACACGTTTAGGTTTTGATAAACCTAAGGGAATGTTTAACATTGGTGTAACTAAGGAATTATACATATTTGAAAGACTTATAAGAAATCTTTTAGATGTAGTAGAGAAAACAGGAAGTTATATACCGTTATTTGTTATGACCAGCGAGAAAAATGATTCTGATACCAGACAGTTTTTCAAAGAGAAGAATTATTTCGGATATGATAAGAATTTTGTATACTTTTTCGTTCAGGATATGGCACCAAGTATCAGTTATAATGGTAAATTCCTTATGGAGGACAGATATAAGTTAGCACTTTCACCTAATGGTAATGGTGGTTGGTTCTCATCTATGGTATCATCAGGATTATTAGATAAGATGAACAAGATGGGAATAGAGTGGCTTAATGTATTCTCAGTTGACAATGTGTTACAAAGAATAGCTGATCCTGTATTTGTGGGTGCTACCATATTATCAGGCTGTCCTGCAGGTGCAAAAGTAGTAAAGAAATCAAAACCTGATGAGAGAGTCGGCGTTATGTGTAAAGAGAATGGTAAGCCATCAATTGTGGAATACTATGAACTTACACCAGAGATGATGGAAGCAAAAGATGCATATGGAGAACCTGCATATAATTATGGCGTAACACTTAATTATCTGTTCAGGGTTAAGAATTTAATAGAGATTAATAATAATAAATTAGTCAATCATATAGTAGAGAAGAAGATACCTTATATCAATGATAATGGTGAACTTGTTAATCCTGAAGAGCCTAACGGCTACAAGTTTGAGACATTGATTTTAGATATGATAAATATGCTTGATGACTGTCTTGTATTCGAGGTGGAAAGACAGAAGGAATTCGCACCTGTTAAGAATAAAGAGGGTGTAGATTCAATTGATACAGCGAGAGAATTATTGAAGCTTAATGGAGTGGAGATATAATTAAATCGCAGAGAAATGGAGATTAAGAATGAAGAAGATAATAGAATTAATCAATGACGAATTCGTCAAAGCGTTTGATGAGTGCGGATATGATGTGAAATATGCCAAGGTAACTATTTCAAACAGACCTGATTTATGCGAATATCAGTGTAATGGTGCTATGGCAGCAGCTAAAGCATATAAAAAAGCACCGATAATGATAGCTAATGAAATCGTTGAGAAACTTTCAGGCAACAAGATATTTAGTGAAATAAATGCGGTTATGCCGGGCTTTATTAACTTTAATATAAGTGAAGAATTTGTAGCAAACTATGTTGATGAGATGAAGAATGATGAGATGTTTGGCTGCAATAAGACAGATAATCCTAAGAAGATAATAATTGACTATGGCGGAGCAAATGTTGCAAAGCCTTTACATGTAGGTCATCTCCGTTCAGCAGTTATTGGTGAAAGTATTAAGAGAATGACAAGTTATCTTGGAAATGATGTCGTAGGTGATGTTCATCTTGGTGACTGGGGACTTCAGATGGGCTTAATTATTGTGGAACTTAGATTAAGAAAGCCTGACCTTGTATATTTCGATGAGAATTATACAGGAGATTATCCTGAAGAACCACCATTTACAATTTCAGAGTTAGAAGATATCTACCCTTGTGCTAATGCTAAATCTAAAGAGGATGAGGCATTCAAAGAAGAAGCAAGACAGGCTACATTTGAATTACAGAATGGTAATAAAGGCTATCTTGCAATATGGCATCATATAATAAATGTTTCAATAAAAGATTTAAAGAAGAATTATGATAATCTTGATGTCCATTTCGAATTATGGAAGAAAGAAAGCGATGCACAGCCATATATTCCTGATATGATTAAATATATGAAAGATAATAATTATACAAGAATAAGTGAGGGTGCCTTAGTAGTTGATGTTAAGGAAGATACAGATACTAAAGAGATACCACCTTGTATGATTCTTAAGTCTAATGGTGCAACACTTTATAATACAACAGATTTAGCAACAATCGTTGAGAGAATGAAATTATTTAATCCTGACCACATAATCTATGTAGTAGATAAACGACAGGAGTTATATTTTGAACAGGTATTCCGTTGTGCAAGAAAGACTAAGCTTGTTAATGATAATACAGAATTAACATTCCAGGGCTTTGGTACAATGAATGGCAAAGACGGCAAGCCATTTAAGACTCGTGACGGTGGTGTTATGCGTCTTGAGAACCTTATTAAGGAAATTAATGATGCTGTATATAATAAGATAATGGAGAACCGTTCTGTATCAGAAGAAGAAGCAAGACAGACAGCTAAGATAGTTGGTTTATCTGCACTTAAATATGGTGATTTATCTAATCAGGCATCTAAGGATTATATATTCGATATTGAGAGATTTACTTCATTTGAGGGAAATACAGGTCCATATATTCTGTATACAATCGTTAGAATTAAGTCTATACTTAATAAATATGCCGAGAGTTCTACAGTAAGCCATAACAAGATTCTCCCTGCATTAAATGCAAGTGAGAAAGAGCTTATGCTTGTATTATCTAAATACAATGATGTAATTGAAAATGCGGTTTCAGAGCTTGCACCACATAAGATATGTGCATATGTCTATGAACTTTCAAATGCATTTAATAAATTCTACCATGAGACAAAGATACTTGCGTGTGAAGATGAAGAAAGAAAATCAGGCTATATTAATCTTATAAGCCTTTCTAAAGAGATACTTGAAAAGAGTATTGATTTACTTGGCTTCTCTGCACCTGACAGAATGTAATTAGTAATAGAGAGTTTCAATCGTAATTTTTGGAGCTTCAAAATTTAGTAGTTATTTTCTGCGACATTTTTTATAAACAATAAAAATTAAAGAGCTTCGTATTATTTCTGATTAAATAATATGAAGCTCTTTTTAAGTTCTAATATATAATATTATATCAGGCAGTATTCTAAGATACCATCTTAAATGTCAAAATATTAAGAAGCAGTAGTTTCTTCAGAAGAAGTCTCTTCGTTAGAAGTAGTTTCATCAGAAGCAGTTGTTTCGTCAGATGATGTAGTCTCATCAGAAGAAGTCTCGTCAGTTGATTCTTCAGCCTCTTTCCATACCTTTGAAATCTCTTTCTCAGAAAGACTATATGTAGTTGGCTCTGTATTAGTTGGCTCTTTATAAATGTAATCTTTATATATTGAATAACCAAAGAAACCTACGAATGCTACAACAACTAGAGTTGTTATGATAGTTCTTAAAACTTTCTCTCTTTTCTGCTTAGCAAGCATTTTCTTTCTGTTAGATTTCTCTTTTTTATATTGTTCTACTTTCTGCTGACTCATTTTTCATAAATCCTTTCTATCAATGTTTTATTATCAGGTACTTACAAAACATTATACCGAATATATATTTTGCTTTCGCTTCGTAATAAGAAATTAAAATGTAAAACACATTAACTTTTTCTATTATATAACAAAATGTGAAAATAATAAACAATAAAATGTAAAAGATGAAAATTATTTAGTATTTTATTTAGAAAATGCTGTTAAATTAATATGTTTTTTGTGTAAATTATATAAAAACGAGAAAAAATCCGTTGACATAAAGGCGGGTGTGTACTATATTATTTATGTATAGAAAAGTTCGTGAATAGTTAAACCATTATCGGTAGTTGCGGGATATTTGTTTGTATTTAAGACATATATCTTAATCGTTCTTTTTTATAAAAAATACTATAGAAATGGGGATACATGTAGATGGTAAAAAGTTTTGTACAGATTCTAAATATTGGATTTGGTATTATTAATAATACACAGCCTGTTGAGGACAAGAATCCTGAAGCAATTATGGAAAAGGTATTAGCAATGGATGATCCGGCTCGTGATATTAGAATAATCGGATTTAGAACATACGATATGGATACCGATACCGGTGTAATGAGCAACCAGAGTGGAATCTATTACTTAGAAGGTGAAGAATTTACATATCCAAAAGTTGACCCAGAGATTACAGCATTTATGAAGAATGCAGGAATTGACTATGAAAAGGGTCAGCAGCTTATTAAGATTAAGAAACCTAATGTTTTAGTTTATCCATTCAATGCTAACGATGTAATCCTTGATACAGCCGCTGTTCTTATTAAGATGAAGATTAAGAAAGAAGAAGAGCGTAAGATTAGATTAGAGGAAGAAATCGTAACATATAAGAATAGTCTTGTTGAAGAAATGAAGAAAGCTGCTGAATATATTGAAAATAACCAGTTCAATACTATTCCACTTGTTGACACAGGAGAGAATTCTAAGGCGCTTAACTTATTAGGTGATAAAGGTAACTTCCAGAAGCATATTGAACATATGAGAAATATCCGTGTTGAGATAATGGCTATCGACAAGTTCTTAAGAGAGAACCAGATTTAATTAACAGGATTAGGAAGTTTAAAAAGAAAAATTTAATAAGAATTTACATACATATGGCAGGTTGCGTAAGCACCTGCCATTGTGTGTTTAATATATAGTCTAGAAAATATATGTAAATGCTAACTGGCTTAAATATACAGCTAACATTGAGAATACTGCAACGACAACAAGACTTTTCTCCTTATATGCTAAGAATAATGCCACAACAGTACCACAGATAGCACTTGCGACCGAATTAGTAGATGTGAAGATATCAGGAAATGTAAGTGCTGCTAATACCGCATATGGTACATAATATAAAAATGATTTTAAAAATGTTGATTTGATTTCTTTTCTAAAAACAGCCATTGGAAGAACCCTTGGTAAATATGTTACTAAAGCCATTAATCCGACGGCAATCAATGTTCTTGTCATTTTATCACCTTAAGTATATTACTAAATACGTGTAATATGTATATCCTTTCGTTAGAAATAAAAATAATCTGTTATATTGTACTGATTATATATCTGCGTTAATTTATATTTGTATTAATTATATATTTGCATTGATTCTATGTTTGTATCAATTTTATATCTGAATTATTTTGAATTTTCTTCCGAAATCGGAAAGAAAAATGCTCCGATAGCAGAAGATATGACTGTTGCAATAATAATGCTGAAACCATAGGAAATAAAGCTGAATATAGGAATGTATCTTATGATACATACAATTGCGATTGACATTATAACAATTGTTAATACAGGCTTTGATTTCTTGGATGGTGGAATTATTATAGCGATAAACATAGCATATAAGGCAATTCCCATAGCACCTTTAAGGCTTGGAGGAAGAAGACTTGATGCACATGCACCTAAGAGCGTCCCTAACGTCCAGCCCCAAAATGGTCCGGTAATAAGTCCGTACATATATGATGCTGATAATGCTTTAGGTTCGGTAGCAGCAAGAGCAAAAGTCTCATCAGTTATACCAAAACTAAAAATAAGTCTATGTAATATTGAAGTTTTTTTCTCGACTTTCTGTGAAAGAGAGAGCGACATCAGAAAATATCGCAGATTAATAATAAATGTATTAAGTGTGATTTCTAATAAGGTTCCTCCATGAATAATCAGATTAGTTCCGGCAAGCTGACCTGAACTTGTGAGGTTTGTCATCGAAATCAGAACTGCTAACCAGATAGGAAGCCCTCCGTTTACAGCCATAAAACCGAACGAAAAAGATACCGGTATATATCCCATGGCAATAGGAATACCTTTTTTAAAACCATATTTAAAATCTGATAGTTTATTATTGTTCATAATAATCCTCGTTTCTGAGCGATTTATCGCAAAGAGGCAGTCAGAAATTCGCAAAGGCGATTTCTGACTTGTCATATGGCTAATTGCTTTCGCTCCAAAGCAATTAGCTGTGTGAAAAATAATCGCATAAGCATTATTTTTCACACTATCCTCGTTTCCTTTGTAATATTAAACAAAACATAGAGATTATAACATTGCATTATCTAAAAATCAAATAATATTGAAAAAATATATCGAATGAAGTATTATTTAATGTATTAAGTTCAAACAAAGAATAATGGAAAATAATTGGAGAATGAATGTGAACGAAAAAGATATCAGATTTAAAAACATAATTATGGCATTTTGTCCGCCGATAATATATTTATTTATAACAATGTTTGTTGAGGTGGCAGCGGATATAATATTATTTATCAGACAGGCGAAAAGTACATCTAACAGTAACAGCTTTATGTCATCATATAAATTTATGGATAATATAAGTAATAACATTGATAAATATTCATACCTTATTACATTTATTTCAGCAGCAATAGCAATATTTATTTTTGGATATTATTATTTCAGACATAAAAATACTTATGAAGATTATAAATTATCTAAAGTATTTACAAGTCTTAAGGCAAATGATTATTTCTATCTTGTAATAATCGGAGCAATTGGAAGTGTGGGACTCTCAAGGTTCGTTTCAATGCTTCCACTTGATAATATAATAGGCAATTATGAGAATACAAGTAATGCATTATTGTCCGGAAATATTATATTGCAGATTGTGTCGCTTGGAATTGTAGTTCCGATAGCAGAAGAGCTAATCTACAGAGGACTTTTATTTACCGGATTAACAAAGGTCATTGATGCGAAATATGCAATATTTGTAGCATCATTTGTGTTCGGGGTATTTCATTATAATTTGTTACAGGGAACATATACATTTCTGTTATCGCTTATACTCATATGTGTATATATGAAATATAAATGTATTCTTGCACCGATAATTATTCATGCGTGTGCAAATACAGTTGCGGTTATCTCAAGTTACTTTGGTATCTCAAGCTTTTTGAATAGAAATATATGGATATATCTGCTTATAATGGTAGTAGAGTTAGTCATTGGAGTTATCGGTTTTGAACTGATTATGAAAGAAGATTAGAGCTAAAAATAGAAAAATCAGAAAAAAGTTAAAAATTTTTAAAAAAGTTGTTGACAAATGTCTCCAAAATGGTTATACTATTCTAGCAAGTTCGATACAGGATAAGGCAACGGGATCTTAGCTCAGCTGGGAGAGCATCTGCCTTACAAGCAGAGGGTCACAGGTTCGAGCCCTGTAGGTCCCATTAGTTTTTAGAATGTATCAGACATATATGGCGGAATAGCTCAGTTGGCTAGAGCACACGGTTCATACCCGTGGTGTCATGGGTTCAAATCCCTTTTCCGCTACTGAATTTAAACCGGAACTTATTGTTCCGGTTTTTTCGTTGTATCCACATAAAAATAAACCACCTGCTATGCAGGTGTGTTCCCGGTAAGCTTTAGCTTCAAGAAAAAAACCTCCAGTGCTATAA
>OMVQ01000074.1 GCA_900314555.1 uncultured Eubacteriales bacterium
GTTTTTTGATAAAAAAGTGGGGGATTTTATAAAAAATGGAATCTGAAAGCCTTATAGAATGGGGCTTAGAGATTCCGAGAGATTATTGTAGTAGAAAAGAGGATAAAAATGAATTTTTTAGAAGAACGAATTATTAAAGACGGCATTGTTAAAGAGGGAAATGTTTTAAAAGTTGACAGTTTTCTCAATCACCAGATGGATATTAGCTTATTTGAACAGATGGGCGAAGAGTTTAAACGCCGTTTTTCGGATAAACCAATCAATAAAATCTTAACTATCGAAGCATCAGGTATCGGTATCGCCTGTGTTGTTGCTAAATACTTCAATGTTCCTGTTGTATTTGCAAAGAAATCAAAAAGTATAAATATTGAGGGTGAGATGTATATTGCTGAAGTAGAATCATTTACTCATAAATGCAAGAATCAGGTTATAGTGTCTAAGAAATTTTTAAATTCTGATGATAAGGTTTTAATTATCGATGATTTCCTTGCAAATGGCTGTGCATTACAGGGATTAATCTCTATTGTAAATGAAGCAGGCGGAACAGTTGAGGGCATCGGTATTGCAATCGAAAAGGGCTTCCAATCAGGCGGACGTATCATAAGAAATCTTGGTTATCAGTTAGAGTCACTTGCTATTGTCGAAAGTATGGATGCTGCAAACGGTACAATACAGTTTCGTGAGCAGTAATTTGGTGTCAGAAAATCTTTTGCCCAACATCACATCTGTAATATTACTGTAATACTATATGAAAAGAGGATAAGAAAAGAAATGAAAAGTACAAATTCTACTGTTTCGACAGCTAATCTCTATAAACTTGATGGCAAAATTCCTGTCACTCAGGCAATACCATTTGGTTTACAACATATATTAGCAATGTTTGTTGCTAATATTTCACCAATTCTTATAGTGGCAGGTGCTTGTAACCTGTCAGCTTCACAAACCGCAATGCTTATTCAGAGTGCAATGATAATTGCCGGAATAGGTACACTCATACAGCTTTTCCCTATATGGCGTATTGGTTCAGGACTTCCAATTGTTATGGGTATCAGTTTTACATTTGTTTCCGTTTTCTGCTACATCGGACCTACGTATGGCTATAACGCAATTGTCGGTGCGATTCTGGTCGGTGGTATTATCGAGGGTGTACTTGGTCTTTTTGCTAAATACTGGATTAAGCTTATCGCACCAATTGTAGCTGCAAGCGTTGTAACTGCTATCGGTTTCTCACTTCTTTCAGTTGGAGCTTCATCATTTGGTGGTGGTTCAGGTACAGAGAATTTTGGTTCAGCTAAGAACTGGATTATCGGAACAGTTACTTTATTAAGCTGTATTATTTTCAATATATTTGCTAAATCTTATTTAAAACAGCTTTCAGTATTATTCGGTTTAATTGTCGGCTATATCGTTGCTGCTTGTATGGGTGTGATTGATTTTTCCGCATTACAGAATACTTCGATTATTGCATTTCCATCAATTATGCCTTTCAAACCTGAATTCAACATTAATGCAATTATTTCCGTTACATTAATCTTCTTAGTATCTGCAACGGAAACTATCGGTGATACATCTGCATTAGCTGCTTCCGGATTAAATCGTGATGTTACTCTTAAAGAAACTTCCGGCTCTATTGCATGTGATGGTTTTATAAGCGCATTATCATCAGTATTTGGTTGTCTGCCAATTACATCATTCAGCCAGAATGTCGGTCTGGTGGCAATGACTAAGGTTGTCAACAGATTTGCAATCGCTGCCGGTGCTATTATAATGTTACTCGCAGGCATATTCCCATTCTTTGGTTCATTGCTTGCAACTCTTCCTGATGCAGTTCTTGGTGGTTGTACACTTATGATGTTCGGTAACATTGTCGTAAGCGGCTTACAGATGATAGGAAAATGCGGATACACACAGAGAAATATCACAATTGCAGCACTTTCATTAAGTATTGGTATCGGTTTCACACAGGTTCCTGAAATCTTTGGCATTTTCCCAAAGATTGTAGAAACTGTATTTGCTGAAAACTGCGTAGCTGTTGTATTTATAGTATCTATTATATTAAATCTTGTATTACCTAAAAATATGGACGTAACACCAGCTTCTAAATAACAATGTCCGTCTATGAAACATACACTATTATTTATTAAGTATGTTCCATAGGCGGACATTTAATTTTCACTATATCAGATTTATCTTAACCTTTAAGTCCTCTTGCCTGTCTGTCCATATCTTCAACTACGATATCATATATCTCGCCTAATGATGAACAATATTCTAATACTTTCCAAGGCTCATTTGTATGAAAATGAATTTTAATTAATTCATCATCACCTACTGCTAACAGGCAGTCACCTTTAAAATTGTTTGTAAAATAATCACTGATAACATCTTCGTCAAGGTCTTTTCCCTCAATTAATAACTGGGTATCATATTTGAATTCTAACATTTGTCCTCCATTCCGCAATGCGTATTAAATTAATTCTCTCTTTGGTAATAACAGATTTTACCATTTATGTCAAGCTATAAAGAATATCAATTAATCAAATGTATTAATTTTCTCATTTATGGAGATATCAACTATCTTAGATATATCTATTGATGTCTTGTCCTCCATAATTATATAACCATTGTCCTCATCTATTTTCTGAACATTTCCTCTGCATTCTAGATATTTTCCTCCTGCTTTCTTATCATCAGGCTTAAAATATCTGATATATACATTTACTGATTGGCGGTTCCTTAGTTTCTCCCTCAATAGCTGCAATTTCATATCTATTTCAGATTTGACATATTCGTCCATATCAGTTAATTCATCTGTAAGCCTTGCTGTTTCATTTATTACCTCCTCATAACCTGTTAATGCCGAAAATGGTGCAAACTGGGCGGCTCTGTCATGAATCGACATCTGCATATGGTTCTTTGAAACGTGATGTGGAAGATTAATTATATCATCATAATTCATGCTTTATGTCCTCCTATCTGGTTGTTTCTCTCTCGTCCTGTTGCGCCCTCTTCGAAGTTAATTCCCTTAAGCATTGAATTTTTACCATATTTATTTTTAACAGCAAGCATAGCTTCCTGTAATTTTCTTTCTTTATCTAGTGCAGCTTTTTCTTTCTTCTTCTCTTTTTCTAATGCCTCGTAATCCGTAAATAAGTCCATCTGGCTATATTCTTCTACTGTATCATCTACTTCATCTTCATTTACAATTCTGTTTGCCGTAATATTTATTCGTCGGACTAGCAGGCTATAATCCACTATTTCATCAAATAGCTTTGAAACTGCGTTCATAATAACATTTGAAGATGATGTTTTCATCTTAAGATTAGTCGTTCCATGTGCGTGTTTAGGTATGGAACGTCCATATCTGTCTATTGTAATTTCGCCTGAATATTTCTTACGTCTGTTGCTGTCAGTAATATTTTCTATGTCATATCCGATTGTTAAAACTATCTGGTCGGTAAGAAGCCGTTTCTCCACAAGACTCAATGCTAACTGATCGCTCATCTCCATTACAACTACCTTTGCTTTATCCATTGTATAAGGACACGTAAGCACCTGTCCTGCCCCGAGGCTCTTTGTCTCTGGCTTATAAGCTTTAATATCTGCAATTGTACAGGGTTCATATCCCCAGCTATGGTCTATCAGCAATTCCGCATTTATTCCAAACAATTTATATAATAGTTCTTCATTGTAGAAATCTCCCGCTTCACCAATGCTGCATCTCGCTACATCTCCCATTGTATATATGCCATTTTCTTCTAATTTCTTTGCATATCCTCTTCCAACTCTCCAGAAATCAGTTATTGGTCTGTGATTCCATAACATTTTCCTGTATTTCATTTCATCTAATTCTGCAATTCGTACACCATTTTCGTCCGGCTCAATATGTTTTGCCACCACGTCCATAGCTACCTTACACAGATACAGATTCGTTGCAATTCCTGCTGTCGCTGTTATTCCCGTATTCTTTAATACGTCCTCAATTATTGTCATCGTTATCTCTTTAGCAGTCATTCCGTATATTTTCAGATATCCCGTAATATCCATAAATACTTCATCAACCGAATATATATGAATATCCTCAGGTGCTACATATTTAAGGTAAATATCGTATATTTTCCTGCTATATTCCATATATAATGCCATTCTTGGCTTGGCAACTATATAATCAAGTTCATACTGTAAATTTCTCAATTCTTCCGAATCATATGATCTGCCTGTAAATCTTCCGTCCTTTGTCCTGCCACGCCTTATACGGTTGACCTCTTTAACTTTCTGTACCACCTCAAATAACCTTGCCCGTCCAGGTATTCCGTATTCTTTCAATGAGGGTGATACTGCTAGACATATTGTCTTTTCAGTTCTTGATTTATCAGCAACCACAAGATTCGTTGTTAATGGGTTTAAACATCTTTCCACACATTCTACAGAAGCATAGAAAGATTTTAAATCAATTGCAATATACATTCGGTTATTATTATTTATTTCCATCTTTCCACCTCCTGCTAAATTTTTATAAAGAAACATTTCTTTATGATATTCTGTACCACTTTTGCATTGCTTTATGCAATATTTTGTCTATGTAGCATTTAATTTTCTATTAATATTAAAGGTGTCTGATAATTATACCAGACACCTCTATATTCGTCTAATGCTTTATATATCTATAGTCTATGCAATTTATACATTTTCTATATAATATTCATCAGATTTATTTTATTCAGATTATAACTGTGGACCTGCTGAAACAAGTGCTTTACCAGCTTCATTTCCTTCGTATTTAGCAAAGTTCTTAACGAATCTGCTTGCAAGGTCTTTAGCTTTTGTCTCCCATTCAGAAGCATCAGCGTAAGTATCACGAGGATCAAGAATTGCGCTGTCTACACCTGGAAGTTCTGTTGGAACTTCGAAATCGAAGTGTGGAATCTTCTTTGTTGGAGCTTTATTGATGTCACCGCTAAGGATTGCATCGATAATACCACGAGTATCTTTAATAGAGATACGTTTGCCTGTACCATTCCAACCTGTGTTAACAAGGTATGCTTTAGCACCACTCTTCTCCATCTTCTTAACAAGTTCTTCAGCATATTTTGTAGGATGTAACTCAAGGAATGCCTGTCCGAAACATGCTGAGAATGTTGGTGTAGGCTCTGTAATACCACGTTCTGTACCAGCTAATTTAGCTGTGAATCCTGAAAGGAAGTAGTACTGTGTCTGCTCTGGTGTAAGTATAGATACTGGAGGAAGTACTCCGAATGCATCTGCTGATAAGAAGATAACATTCTTAGCTGCTGGAGCAGAAGATACTGGACGAACAATGTTCTCAATATGATTAATTGGATAAGATACACGAGTATTCTCTGTTACACTCTTATCTGCGAAATCAATCTTACCATTTTCATCAAGTGTTACGTTCTCAAGAAGAGCGTCACGTTTGATTGCATTGTAGATATCTGGCTCTGAATCTTTATCAAGATCGATAACTTTTGCATAACAACCACCTTCGAAGTTGAATACGCCGTTGTCATCCCAACCATGCTCATCATCACCGATAAGTAAACGCTTAGGATCTGTTGAAAGTGTTGTCTTACCTGTTCCTGATAAACCAAAGAAGATTGCTGTATTTTCGCCATTTAAGTCTGTATTTGCTGAGCAGTGCATTGAAGCCATACCTTTAAGTGGTAAGTAGTAGTTCATCATTGAGAACATACCTTTCTTCATTTCTCCGCCGTACCATGTGTTAATGATAACCTGTTCACGGCTTGTAATGTTAAATGCTACTGCTGTCTCTGAGTTAAGACCAAGTTCTTTATAGTTTTCAACTTTAGCTTTAGATGCGTTGTAAACAACGAAATCTGGCTCGAAGTTCTCTAACTCTTCTGCTGAAGGTTTGATGAACATATTTGTTACAAAATGTGCCTGCCAAGCTACTTCAACGATGAAACGGATTGCCATACGTGTATCTTTATTAGCACCACAGAATGCATCAACTACGAAAAGTCTCTTATTAGAAAGCTCTTTCTTAGCGATATCTTTTAATGAAGCCCATGCTTCTTCTGAAAGTGGGTGATTATCATTCTTATATTCATCAGATGTCCACCATACAGTGTCTTTTGAATTCTCATCCATTACAATATACTTGTCTTTTGGTGAACGTCCTGTGTAAATACCTGTCATAACATTTACTGCACCAAGTTCACTTTCCTGACCTTTTTCATAGCCTTCAAGGCTTGCCTTTGTCTCTTCTTCAAATAATACTTCGTAAGAAGGGTTGTGAACAATTTCAGTTGTTCCAGTAATACCATACTTGCTTAAATCAATTTTTGCCATTTGAATCTAACTCCTTTTCTTTAATAGTTAGTAGAAAGTTTTACATCTGCGTGTGCAGAATATGTCATTTCTTTCTATCGAAGTCCTTTTTTCAACTTCACTCATAATATTATACATTATTACAAGACAAAATCAACAAAAAATCTTGATTTTCTGAAAATTGTTAATTTTTTATCACTTTTTATTCTTTTTTTATTTTTTGTTCGACTTATAACCTAATGTCAGAAGCCATCTGTGTTTAAAACATATTTCGCCATTTTTATAATAAGGTGAAAAGCCTGTTTTTACTCCACCTTGCAAATCTTCCTGCATTCGTTTTGTGATATCTTTCTGAATATCCTCAGGTGTCTTAGTCAGTGCAAGCCATCTTGTAAGGTGTTGTTCTATCTCTTTTACCTCACTTTTCTCTATGGTCAGTCCATTTTCCATAAATAAATTGTCGATTTCTTCTTTACTCAGGTTCCTTATATGGGACATATCCCTTAATCTTTCTATTTCATCTTCTGTAGCTCTTAGCTCTTCTTGTGTGGCTTCCATATCTATTAGCACTAATTTTCCACCAGGTCTCAGGACACGAACCATTTCTGAAAATGCCTTATCCACATTTGTAAAATGATGAAATGCAAGGCGTGAAAATACAATATCAAAGCTATTCTCTAAAAACGGAAGTTCTTCGGCATATCCTTTTATGAAAATCATATTGTCTAAATGTTTCTTATCTGCCTCATCTTTTCCAACCTGTAACATAGCTGGTGTTGCATCTATACAGACTACATTTTTAACCATTGGTGCAAACGAACGGGCGCATATGCATGTACCTGCTGCTACTTCTAAAAATGTATCCGTATTCTTATATTCAACACTTTCAAGAGTATATTTTAAATAATCCTCTTTCGAAAAATTAAGGCTTCTGCTTTCAAAATCAGCCGCCTGTACATCAAATGATTTATTAATGATTTCTAAATTCTCTGGTTTCATAACGCCGTTCCTTTCTTAGGTATGAAGAATCATAAATGTCTAACCACTTCTTCGTATCCTTAAATATATCGATTTTCTTTTCAATATGTTCACTATTTAAGCAACGTGCAAAATACTTCTGCCCCTCAAACCACAAGCCTGTGAGTCCTATTTCATCTGCTGCTAATAATATATTGCCTATAGGCGATATGTAATGACTTGTATACTGCATAATTTTATCACTTCCTTTTCTTAGGTGCATAATCTTTCATCTCCGGTATCGCCCCACCTGAAACTGCCCACAGATACAGACTTGCTACACTACAATATGGACTGAAACGTCTGCGATATTTCTCAAATAATTTTCTGTCAATCTTCCTATGATGATAGACCATTCGAAGTCCTCTCTGTATTGCCAGATCATCAAAGCTGAAGATATTCGGTCTTTGCAGACAGAATAGTAAAATCATTTCTGCTGTCCATACACCAATTCCCTTTAAAGAAGCAAATGCTTTAATGGCTTCTTCATCAGACATCTCTGAAATATCCTGTAAATTAAAGTTTCCACAGTGTACCTTATCCGCAAAATCTTTTATGTACTCAGCTTTTCTAAAGCTCATTCCCAAGGACTGTAATCTTGATACATCTATTGCATAAATATTTTCTGCATTAACCTCTCCTAACTCGTCCCTCAGGCGTTGCCATATAGTCTCCTGTGCTTTAGTAGAAATCTGCTGTCCTATGATATGATGTACAACCGATGAAAATAAATCTGTATCTGTTACACGTTCAATGTGTCCAATTTTCTCAATGACCTCGCCTAATATTTTGTCTTTACTTTTTAAATATTCAATCTCTTCATCTCCATATATAAAATACAAACCGATTACCTCCAACTTGACTTTTCATTTTAATTACATTATTATTTTATCACTATTTTTTATAGAAAGTTATCATAATACTATCAGATATTATCATTATATTGTCAAAAAGAGGATTATGCAAAATGAAACCAGACAAAATAAAACAAAATGAAATAAACTCAGTTAAAAATAATTACATTAATTCTGTAAATCTTAATATTAATTCTGATTTTCCATATCTTGTTCTTGATGTAATAAATGATAATGCATATCCGAGAAACCCTGGTTTTCAGGTTATGCATTGGCATGAGGATTTACAATTCATATATGTAATCGATGGAAGTATTGAAGTACGCACTTTAGACAATGCCATACAGGTAAACTCGGGTGAAGCGTTCTTCATTAATAAGGATGTTGTACATTATGTAAAAAGAATTGGTAACTGTCACTATAATAGTTTCTTGTTTCCCGCATATTTTCTTGAATTCTATATTGGAAGTCCTGTTAAAGCATTTGTAGATAGCATTATAACCAATGAACAGTTGACACTTTTCCATTTTACGCCATCTGTTCAGTGGCACAATGTAATTATTAATAAACTTTATCAATTAAGCAAGTTAGAGCTAAGTAGATTAGCATCAAGGAAATTAGAGTCCACTACATTAGAAAAAGATAAAAATATCTTCTATCCTTATGAAGTATTAGTCCTGCTTTCATCTATCTGGTTAATTATGATTAAAAATATTTCTATCCCTACTCATCAGGAGCAAAGCCTTACAAATCTCCGTATGCAAAAGATTCTTCAATTTATTGAAATGCATTTTTCAGAAGATATTACATTATCTGACCTGGCTCATAGTGCAAATATCAGTAAATCCGAATGTAGCAGATGTTTTAAGGACAGTCTTGATACAACTCCTTATAACTATCTTATAGAATTCAGACTTTCAAAGGCTGCCAGACTTCTCAAAGACTCTCACGAACCAATTAGCAATATTGCAGCCGATGTCGGCTTTAATCAATTGAGTCATTTTGGTAAATGTTTTAAAGATAAAACCGGATATTCACCAAGAGAATATAGAAAAAGAATGGGTAAATGAATTACTTCATAATTTCATCATTTACCCATTCTATAATACTTTATATATTAGAGTTATAGGACAAATCGTGTTAATGACTAATCTCATCCATCAAACGCTTTATCCTATAACTCTCTTTCTAAAATTACTTCTTTATAAATTTATTTCTTTGTAAATTTTGCTATAAGTGTTGCCTCGTCTGTATCATCATCTGGTATTTTAACTTTACCATCAGTAACTGTCAACGTTTCACTTTCATAACTAAGTGTATATCCATTGCGTTTAATATCTGGCAGTGTTATTATTTCGCCTTTATTTACAAACAGGCTATAATAATTGTCTGTAACACCATCAATGCTTATCTCGATACCAAGAATAATCGTGTTCTCTGTATCTTCGCAATATCTGCCCCAGAAGTAAACATCACTGTCAGGCATAGTATATATTCCCTCTTTGTTGACAAGAGAAATATCTGTCAGACATATCCATGTTTCATTAAACACATATCCATCTTTCTGTGGCAAATCAATATATGAAAACATTTCTTTACCCACAGGAACATCTGAAATAGTACAATATGGTTCAGTTTCACCATCTATTATATAGTAGATATTATGTGTTGCCGTTGTATAAATACATTCCACACTGACATCATTATGTGGCATTATGAATTTATATTCACCATTTTCTTCATAAATATCTACATCATCCGACTTCCAGTAATAAGTATAACCACTCTTCTGTGGCGGAACCGGAAGTGTCACAACATTCATGTATTGCTCACTTAAAGGACTATCCTCACTTATTGAACCGTCAATTGTGATATTTATATTATAGAATTTAGGTGATGACGTTGCTCTAAATATAACATCATGAGCAGGCATTACAAACTTTCCATCTGTTACAACTATACCATCTGCTGACCATTCCGTAACATCATAATAGTCTTTTACCGGTTTATCAATAACCGGAATTGTATCACCTATTTTTGCAACTTCCTTAGTCTTATAAATCTTTCCGTCAAACTCATAGGTTATATAGCATTTTGTAGTTGTTGCAATTGCAGTTAATCCTAAAGCAGGCATTATTTCCGGCTGTTTTACTAAAGCACCGGCTGCCCCTGACCATGACCAGCCATTGAAAATATATCCTGCTGCCTCTGAAGGTGCATCAAATACCGGAAGCATATCGCCATAATGATAATTCTTCTTTTCAATAACTGTACCATCAAGAATAAACGTAATTGTGTATTCTTTATAATCACCATCAATCCATATTGCAGTAAGTGTTACATCTTTAGTAAGTGATATTGTGTCATCTGCTCCATAGATATTTCCATCTTCATCTGTCCAGCCTCCGAATATATAATCACGCAATTCATCTGTCTTAGATACCTCTGCCATATCTGACAATTTAATCTCTGTTCCGTAATCTTCAGTTCTTTCATCATTCCCTGTCAGATTACCACCATTGACATCAAGTCTTAATGTATGTCTGTGCACATTCTTTTTCCAATTGCCAAATATTATCTCAAGTGACAGCCCATCTGCTGATGGAATACTTGATGAACCCTGATACTCAAGAGTATAACCTTCACCCTCAACATTCTGAGGTATATAGTTGTTATATTTCTCAACAAATGCCAGGTAATCATCATAACCGCCTGTAAATGTATCAGTAGTTTCACCATTCAGAAGCTCACCATATGGAGTTGAAACTTTTACTGTATATGTCTTAGGATTTACTTTATAAATTGCTGTAAGTGTTGTAGCATAATCAATTTTAACCTGTTGACCGATACTATAAACCTGTCCTGTTTTATTATCTTTCCAGCCTATCGGTTCGTAATCATTATATTTATCAGAATCTTTTACAGCCCATCTTGAAATAGTCACTTCATAATCTTCTGAGTCAAAGCTATCAAAATAATCATAGAACAGATTTCTTCCATCACCTGCATCAAGATTAATCCTTACATTACGTCTGATAATCGGACGTATTCTAAGGTCTCTATATATAAGCTTATCTAACTCAAATTCTCTAACGCTGTAACCATATTGGTCTTCACACCATTGTACAAATTGATACGAAGTACCTTCCTGCCAGTTACATGCTGCAAATGCTTCATCTAATTCAGACTTTGGTACAGACGTTCCACCATCAACCTTTAATGTCTTATAAATCTTGAACTCACGTGCTATGTCATCATAATACAACAAATCTACGTTATATACATTTGTTTTATATATGGCTTCATAAACCGTATCTTCATATACTTCTGGTAATTGAGACCATAATTTATAAATTGTCTTACCACCATCTGAACTATATCCAAGTAATGTTTTGCCAAGCGGCGTTTCTGCATAAGGCATATCAGGTGATTTACCATAAGTTACTTCCATTTCTCTGACTACCGGCTCTCCATACATTGTCTGCGATTTGAATTTAACTGACATATTTTTTAATGTATAACCGGCTCTGTAATAATAAATTACCCGATAATATTCCTCATTATAACTATAAAACAATTGTCTTTCTGCTCCATACAAATCAGATGATGTAACCGAACACAATGCCTTATCAGTAGGAAGTCCGCTCTTAAGATAGTATTTATCTACCTTATAATCGATTTTCTTCATATTATTTGCGGCATATTTAAACATATTATAATATCCTTGTGGCACACCATTTATTGAATACCAGCCACTAAATTTTATATTTTCATTATCGACTATATCCGGAGGTGTTGCATCATCACCAACATTAACAGCTCTTACTTCTGTCGTCCATATGTCTTTATTAACATCATAATAAGTGAAACTTACTAATGCCTGTGCTCTCTTTGCATGATATATAATTTCTGTATTATCTTTAGATACCGGAGTAAAATATGGATCACTTTCCCATTCTTCATCCATGTATTTCCAACTGTCTACAGCTCCATCTGTATTAAATTTACCTGCATAATTTCCAGCCGGTACCTGTCTTGTACCAACAAGTGTTTTTTCTCCATCAACTTCTCTGAAGAAATTAACAGTGTACATCTTACCTATGTCATCAAAATTAACTCTTGATTTATCATACCATATTACTTTAACAGTTTTAGTTGTACTTGCTTTAGAATCAGCAGTCTTTGTAAACTGTAATGTATTGCCATAATAATGGACCTGTGCTGTACATTCATCAGAACTTTGCCTATATGATGAATATGGCTGGTCATATGTCAGATGCCTTCCCTGACGGTCATAAACTACTCTGAATCCCTTACCCGAAACATTTAATGTCACCTTATTCCATGGTATAGTCGCATTTTTATCAAGTACTCCGGTAGTAATATCTACTACCTGTCCGGACATTGGTGAAAGGTCCTCCACGTCTATGCTGGCATATGAGCTTCCATTAGAATAAAATACTATTGGCGTTACCGGATCATTTAAACATACAACAAGTTTCTTATCACCCATTGAGAATAACGGCCACTTACATTCCGGTATCAATGGTGCATCAACTCTTATATTAAATACTTTCGATTCCGCTACCAGATTTACCTCCAGGTAAATACCACCTTCTAAATAGAAGCCTCCCATAAGTGTACTATATACTGTATCATATCTGTGGTCAGGTTTTACAACATGATAACGTGCGTATCCATAGATATCAAGATAAGCCCCTACCTGTACTTCGACTCCGACTTCGCCAAGTCGTCTGAGTCCCGTAAATGATACTGTAAGCTGCCCTGCAATTCCCATCTTAATACCTGTATATCCGCATAAAGTCAGATCAAAGCTATATCTGTCAGCTCCAATCAGCTTATTCTTGTACATACTGAATTCTTTTTCTTTAGAATTACCGTATGCACCCACCTGTCTTGCATCAAGTACAGAGAATTTACTTCCTATGCCACCTGCAAAACTCATTTTTACCACAAAATCAAGTTCAAAGTTAAGCTGGAATAATGATAACGGCTTTGCCGTAGAGAATAACGGCAGTCTGCAAAGTTCTATATAACCGCCTTTCTTGTTAAGCATGTCCTGAACTTCTTTAACAAGTCCCTGAGTATCATTTTCTTTATCACTTCTAAGCATCTTTGTAACTTCATCAGTGATATTTCTATAACTGTTTGCCCCTACAGAACATACAAGTACCTGCAATTCGATATCAGTCTGCGTATACATATTAGCCGCATAGTTAAATTCAAGTTCAGGCGTATCAAACCATTTAAACTTAAATTGCTTATATCCCTGTAAAGATACATTAATATATTCAGTAATGGTAAATGTTGCATCAACTTTTAATTTACCTTTGACATTTCCCTTATAACCGAGTGTAAATGTAATTGCTGTCCAATAGTCAGGATCTGGATTTGTAAAATTATTATTTTCTGCCTCTCCTATCTTAACAGATACCTTAAGATTCTTGCCTAACCTCTTAGCAAGATCAGCAAGTGTATCCTCCTTAGGATGCGCATAATCAGAAAAATCCTTCAGCCTGTCATCATCCAGCCTACTTCTTACCAGTGATTCACCGTCTAATTCTTCTTTTACTGTCTCACTTTCTGCAAGCACAGCTGCAAGTACATAACTTAATTGTTTTGCTCCCTCGCTGTTATAGATTTCCTGTTCAAGTGCTGCAGTATCGATACCATCTACAAGATATTTATTCTGTGCAGGATCAGTAAAATATATATCAACCTTATCATATACGTCTTCAACATCGCAATCATCTGTCTGTATATAATACTCGTCATCATCCTTTATGCTGTCAACGATTTTAACAAAAAGACAATCATCTGTAATATTATTTGTGCCATCTCCAATACAGATAATATCATCTACTGCAAGCGTATTTGCCTCGTAATAATCTTTCTGAATAATATATTCATATTCATTAGGTGTCTCTGTAAGCTTCGCTTTATCAAGATATTTAATGCCATCCCTAAGCTCTACTATATTAGATTCTTCTTTATATATTTTAAATGTATATTCTGAAACTGCTTCATTAAGTCCCTTAAAATGTACCCCATCATTGGCTGTCATACGATACATACAACCCTTTGTATATGGAGTTTCAGGAACTATGGTGTACTCATTTTCACCATTTGGTGTAACCGTAAATCTCTCCGGAGTATCACCTGTATATGCAAAAAGTGTAATAAAGCTGTTAATATTATCAGCAGTTATTACTTCATCGCTGATAAGAGTTATCGGATGGTTTTCATCGCAATTTTCCTCATAATAAGTTGTATCTTCCACAGATTCATAATCATCCGAAGAATCCTTAAATGATGCATAAACTGTCATATCTTCATTTACAGGTGTATCTGAAAAGAATTCATTTGTAAATCCTGTATCAGTAAACCATCCCATAAATGCCTTACCTGCTCCGAAAGACTGTGGAAGCTGTTCTATTGTTTCGCCTTTTTTCACTGTAATTGGCTCAACAGGTGTTCCATCTCCCGTATCAAAAGTTACAGTAACCTCTTCGCCCTCGGAAGGCTCATTGTCTGTATATGCAACCTTTGCAGTTATCGTCTTTTTAACACCATTTACTGTTATATCCTTGTTTGCAATTACGCTTCCACCTGAAGCAGGTGTGTTTGTACCATTGTTTGCCAATGCATCAGCAGGTAATATCGAGAATAACATTATCATGCATAAAAATATTGAAAATATTTTCTTTAATTTTTTATTTTTGATGCTGAATGCCAAAAATATTATTCCTGATAAAATTGCGAGTATTATCCATATATTACTGTGTGAATCTCCTGTTTTAGGATTAGATGATTTATCAAATGTTGTTGTCTTCTCATCTGATGTTGTCTGTTACAGAGTAGTTTTCTCTCCTGATGTCGTTGTCTCTTCCGGAGTTGTCGTCTCTTCTGGAGTCGTTGTCTCTTCCGGAGTTGTCGTCTCTTCCGGAGTCGTTGTCTCTTCCGATGTTGTCGTCTCTTCCGGAGTCGTTGTCTCTTCCGATGTTGCCTCTTCTGATGTTGTCTCCTCTGGAGTTAATTTCTCTATGTACGCTGTTAATTCTGTTATTCTGTCTTTCCCGGCTGCCAGCGAATATTCCCCATCAGAAAGCGCTCCACTTTTAAGAGTCAATCCATCAGGTAGTGTAATTTCAGATATTATACCACTGACATCATATGTACTGTTATTTATAACCTTAAGTACGATATTGATATCTTCGCCTTCATTATAGCTGTCCTTGTCCGTAGTCAATACCGCTGATACAAGTGCAGATTCCTGTGCCTGTATCACTGTGGTTACCGCCATCACACATGAAATTACAAAAAATACTGCTGAAATTACCCATGCAATTAGTCTTTGCCTTTGCTTTAATGCTTTTCCATTCAATAAGATACACCTCCTTGGTCATTTAAGTTATCTTGTTACCTATAGCTTCTTCAAGTCCTGTTTCTGCCTTTGCTACAATCTCCTCTATCAATTTAGCTGCAACTGAATTAAGGTCAACTGCAAGTACTGCCTCAATAAGGCTATTGCGTTTTTCTGTTGGTACATTATACAATTTAAGACAACAATCCAGATATCTACTGAGTTTTCTATCCAATGTAAAGTACATATCGCAAGGTTTTGCCATAAATCCTCTTGTTATACTTCCTGATGCTATATCCATTTCGTAAAAATCTTTATCCTCTGCATCCGGCATATATGTCGCAAATATATTTTTAATCTGAATAGCTGTACTACGATAGATATATTCAGACGTACTAGGCAATGTATATGCCATAACATATATTTCTCTAAGTGATTCAGATAATTCTGTTATATTTATCTGTAGTGCCGTTTCAAGGCAATATACCATAAGTGGTTCATGATTTTCGGCAAATGAACGTGCCTTTTCAAACTGATTTTCGAACATTATCTGTGTCAATTTCAAGAGTAATGCCTCTTTATTTTCAAATGCTGCAAAAAAAGATGTTGGTGACATTCCTGCTGCCCTTGATATCTGGGCTGTAGTCGTTTTCTCATATCCCTGTTCTAAGAACAATTGTATCGCAGCAAGCAACATTTTATTGCGCCGTGCTATCCCTTTGGGTTGTAGTCCTTTCAATGTATTTTCTCCTTTTGATTATAATTATGAGTTTAGTTTTGAGTGTACTCAATTATAACATTTTCTACAAAAAATGTAAATATCTATTGTAAAGAAACGATGAATTTACAATGTTTTACACTAATTTTTTGTCGAATTATGCGATATTTTTTCAAAAGAAAAAGGTAGCTATCGAAATGATAACTACCTGATACTTCTTGATTTTATTCAATTGATTTTATTTCTTATGCCATTTTCAAAGTGGGGTGAATTCTTCGGTTCTGCAACACTAGCTAATGCAGTATTAGACCGATTACTGCATCATTCCACCGTTATATCAATAAAAGGTCCGTCATACAGGCTCAAAGATAAGAAACTACTTTTTGAGTCGAATTCAAAGGAAGGTTAACGGATAAA
>OMVQ01000003.1 GCA_900314555.1 uncultured Eubacteriales bacterium
AATATAGTAATGAAATTAAAATATCCGCTGGACTTTGATAATAATAAGAGTCCATGGGTTAAGGAACTACTTGATATAAAATGGATTGATGAATTGATTATGAGACATATCAGTAAAAATTACAGAAAGTATTACAAAATGGATATGTTTTTAAAATCTATAGTGTACAAATATAATGTTAAAGAATTTCTAATATGTCGGCTTTTCAAAAGTATAGGTACGTTTATATTAAGTATGGTTCTGATTATAAGTATTGGAATATATAAAATTGGTATATTAGGTGGAGGTATTTCAATTTTGCTTGTAGCTTGTGTGACGTTATGCACATATAATTATGAATATATGATGTTATTAATCAGAGAAAAACTGCTTAAGATAAGCAGAGAAGAAGAAATTGTCAGATTTCAGTCGGTCATATTAATACTTATGTATATGGACAGGGTATCTATAGAAGTTATCTTAGAGTGGTTAGAAAGATTTGCAGTAGTATTTAAAAATAATATTGAAAAAATAGCAGATACACTTGTATACAAAGGAATAAAGGTATTTGATGATGCAAAGGATGATGTTTCATTTCTGCCTTTCGAGAGGCTTATGGATTGCTTTATTGCAAGTGACAGGATTGGAATAGAGAAATCTTTCTCAGATATTTTATCGGACAGGGCTTATTATGTGGAAAAGCATAAACAGGAGAATGATCTGATTATTAATAATAAAGCTCTAATTGCTAAATTTATATCATTTATTCCAATATGTATTGTTATATGCTTTGTGTTAGTAGTACCTTTTGTATATCAGGGATTAAGGCAGATACAATCATTTACACTTATTTAGATATATATAGGTATATATTCGTAGGTAATTTGTGGTTAAAAGATGTCGGATAGTGCTGAATACAAATGAATATAGTTAGATTTAGATGGGTTTAAAGTGATTGAAGAATAGGTTATCTTTGAATAACAGATATTTAAGTGTAAAAAATTAGAGAAGACATTTATAAAATTAAAAAGAAAGGAACAGTAGTCTTAAAAATGCGGTATATATTGATTGTTTAATAGTATGGTAAGTTGCATAAAAGTGTAGATTAGATGATTAATAATATAAGATAACGGGATAGTATCATTTATATAAGACTATGTAAAGGTGAAAATATGGAGAATAGTTTAAAAGCATTAATTTTAGCAGCAGGAACAGTAATAACTTGTGTTGTAATTACATTAGGATTTTATTTGTCTAAAGAGGCACAATCAACAGCAAGTACGGGGACAAGTAAAATTGGAAAAATTAATTCAGAGTTTGCGGAAAATGATAAGACAATGTATGACAATGTTACTGTATCAGGGAGTGAAGTAGTAAATGCAATCAAAAAATTAGATGGAGAATTTGTGGGTATAAACGTTATTACAAATAATTCTAATGATTTCTATGGCTATCAGTTTGATATCTCATCGGGAGAAATAATGATGAAAAGTACTAAAAGTTACAGTCAGGCGATTTCATCATCGGCTTCTAATTATATAAATCCATATGCGAGCTTCAAGGGAAAGGTTATCAGAAATGGAAACAATGTAATTACCGGGTTAAAATTCGAACAGGTATAAATATGGAGAATAGCATAAGAATGTTCTATCAGGCATTGGCTGTTATATTGTTTGTAATTGCATTAAGTATACTTTTTAATATTGACAGGCTTATGGAGAAAGAATACAGATATATTCAGTATTCTGATAGATATAGAGAGGTTAGAATAAGGCTTAAAGATTAGTGTGAAAAATAATAAAAATAATGTAAAAGCGTTTATTTATACAAAGTTATTTGTTGCTGAGTAAAAACAAATAGTTCTTATAACAGATGATAAATTCGTCTATGCGAATTTATCATCAACTCTTTAGGATGGGCCATTAAGAATGGAGATTAGTATGGAGGAGATTTATTCAAAAGTTGTAGCTATTATTATAGGCTGTATAGCATTATTTATTGTTCCGGTAAAGATATTGTCATGGAGACAGGATAATATGCAGCAGACATACATTTTAACAGAGACAATATGTTTTGTTGACAGTGTATGCAATAAGGGAATCTTATATAGTGATTTATATATAGATTATCTCAATAAAATTCAAAAGTCAGATAAGATTTATAAAGTTAAGTTAGAACATATAAAGAATTCTGAGAATAGCATTGAAAAGTCCAATAATAGTTCTGAAAAATTAGATAGTGGAGTGGGTGATATAGATAATCAATTAACTGATATTGATTATACAGAGCAGATATTAGAAGAACTTAAGACAGATGGAAGTCATAAATTCTTAGAAAATGATATATTCAGAATTGAAGTAGTTGATAATAATGATAATGTGGTAGTGTTTTATGGAGGGTGTATAAAAGATGAAGATTACTGATTATGCGATACTATTTCTGGGAATTATATTATCTTTTTGTGTTATATATGAGTTTAAGGACCAGATGGCTTTCAAGAAGATTATCTGTGATGAAGAAATTAATAAGGCGGTGGATAATTCTGTAGTAATGGCATTGCAAAGTGGATATACGAAAGATATAGATAATAAGTGTGTGATTGATTTAGAGATAACTAAAAATGTATTAAGAAAATCATTATCAGAGATGTTATATGGAGATATTAAAGAATATCATAAAGACAGGATAACTAATAGAATAATTGCGTGTATATTAGTAGATGATGATGGATATTATATATTAATTAACAATAAATGGAGTGATAAAAATATATTTGGCAGCAGTTCACATAGTGGAAAAGTGCAGGAAATTGAAGAGGTTTTGGAAGAGAAGCTGGATAATTACATATATAGAATACTTTTACCTGAAAATAGTGGAGAAATATTTGCACAGACAATATCAGATTATTCGTTATTAGTTGTATATGAGACTCAGAGAATAGTATATGATGAAGTAATATATAGTGGGTGTATATTATCAGGTGCTGCGATAAAATAAATATGTATATGTAATGCCCTAGCAATTAATTTAATTAATAAAAAACATAGATTCAAACTATAAAAAAAATAACCGATGAAATAACTAAAAATAACAATAAATTAGCAATAACTAATATTAGTTTATTTTTAGTATATTTCATCGGATACTATATAAAATTATTTGTCACTATTAGGCATAGCAGCAGGAGTGGAAATTGTAATTTCCACAGTATTGATTCTCATTTTATCCATTGATATTACCTTAAGAGAGACATTGTCAATAATGATTTTATCTCCCGGTGTTGGAAAACGGTCAAGCTTCTCAATTATAAGACCACCGATTGAATCATATTCATCAGAATGTAACTTGAGTCCGAGACGGTCATTTAGATCTGAAATTTTAATGTGGCCTTCTATAAGATATTTGTTGGTTGATATTTCTCTTACATCATCTTCATCATCTAAATCGTATTCATCATGAATTTCACCGACTATTTCTTCTAAAAGGTCCTCAAGTGTAATAAGACCTGAAGTAACGCCGTATTCATCAAGTACGATTACAATGTTGACAGAGGTTTTCTTCATCTCCATCATTAATTCGGAAATCTTTTTGCCCTCATATGTGAAGAAAGCAGAACGAAGATAATTTCTGATATCAAATATATGTTCAGGATTATATAAAAGTAAATCCTTCATATTTATGATTCCGATTACGTTATCAGTAGTATCCTGATAAATAGGAATTCTTGTATATTTTTCTTTTCTGAAAATTTGTATTAATTCATCATATGTACTATTTATATCTGCCATTGTCATATCGACTTTTGGAACCATTACATCTGATGCAATTGCATCGCCAAAATCGAACACATTGTTAATCATCTGTTTTTCTTCTTTTTCGATAACACCCTCTTCGTGGCTGACATCAACAATTGTTCTTAACTCTGTTTCTGTAATTGAAGAGGTTTTGGCATCAGGATTGACACCTAATAATCTCATTAGAGAATTGGCAAGAAAATTTATGACAAATATAAAAGGTGTTAATATAAACATAAGCCAGTATATTACTTTGGCATAGGCTAAAGAAAGTTTTAATGAATTAATTGTGGCAAGTGACTTAGGTGTTATTTCACCAAAGATTAAAACAAGGATTGTAAGTATTCCGGTTGCAAAACTTATCGCATATTCGCCAAACATCTTCTGGGCAAGAAGTGTTGCAAGAGCTGAAGCGGAAATATTTACAAGGTTATTACCTATTAATATGGCACTTAGCATTTTTGATTTATTTTCTATTATCTTATTAACTAAGATTGCTTTTTTATTACCCTCTTCAATAAGCGAACGTATTTTTATATTGCTTACGGTAATAAATGCCGTTTCTGCCGATGAGAAGAAAGCGGACAATAAAAGTAAAACGATTAAAACTAATAAAAGTGTTATTTCTGAACTGCTCAATTTTGATACTCCTTAACTTTTCTTTTTAAATTTAGATATATTTATATATAGATACAATTATATATCCATATATATGAATTAAACATATTGAAATGTTCAAGGGAATTTTAACCTAAAATTATAAGGGTGTAAAGTGTTTTGTACTAATTTATGAAAATATGAAATATAATTATAGTAAATAAAACTATAACAAATAAAACATATACATTTTGCCAGGGGATTGTAGTTACTATGCCAGACAAATGCAGGAATAGCCTTGATTTTTAGTAGTTAGAATTTTCAAAAGTTTTTAACAAATAGAATTTCAAAAGGAACTTGTTAAAACACAGTAAATCCGCTATACTATAATTAGAAAGGCGGTGGAAGGATGGAAGAAATGACAGATAAAGAATTAATAACTGTGCTTATTGATAAATACACAGATTTACAACGTATTAAAAAGGCAAATAAGGATACACCTAATGAAGAATTAGAGTACCAGATTAAGACAACCACTGCAAAATTATCTTCAATGGGTATAAATGTAGAAGATTTAACATTATAATGTATAGTTTGAAGAGCAGACCAAAGAAAATAGGCTGCTCTTCTATGCTATAGACTATAATTGTTTAAAGCTAAAATAGGTGGTAAAAATAATTAGCTCAAAACAAATAAGCAGTTAAAATCAGAGGTTTAATAATTTAAAAATAAAAGAGTTATTAATCAGGGGGAGAAAGCGTGAAAAATAAAATAATTCCTATAATCAAGACGATTGTTTTTATGGTTATAACTACAGCGGTTATGATTTTGTTAATGACATTATTGTTTTACAAAGCGGAAATTGATGAAAAGGGAATAAGAATAGGTGCTGTTATTACATATTTCATTACAACATTTATCGGAGGTTTTATATTTGGAAAAGTAAATGAGAGTAAGAAGTATCTGTTTGGATTGATGATTGGAGCAGTATATTTTGTATTGTTAATAATATGTTCAGTGATGTTTGGAAGTGGTGGAAATATGTTTTCAGGCAGAATGGCTATTGCGATGATTAGCTGTCTGGCAGGAGGAATGTTAGGAGGAATGATTAGTAATTAAAAAAAACTTTGAATTATTCGTGATTTATGTTATAATGATTCAAGTTAAAGAATTAAAGGAGGATTTTCCATGAAACACGTAAAGACTTTAAGCACAAGAACTTTAAAAGAGACAATGAAAAAAGGTGGTTGTGGAGAATGTCAGACATCATGCCAGTCAGCATGTAAGACATCTTGTACAGTTGGAAATCAGAGCTGTGAAAATAAATAATTCACCTTATAAGGAATTATAAAAATGATAATTCTAAATAACAGAGCCAGTGCTTGCATTGACTCTGTTATCGTGCGTTAGAAAGGTAAGGTAATATTGTGATTCATCAATATAAAAATAATGGATATAATATTGTATTAGATGTAAATAGTGGTTCTGTACATGTAGTAGATGATGCCTGTTATGATGTGGTTTCACTTTATGAAGATAACTCTAAAGATGAGATTATGAATAAATTGAAAGACAGCTATTCAGAAGATGAGATTAGTGAAGCTTATGATGAGGTAAAAGAGTTAGCGGACTCTGAGTTATTATTTACGGAAGATGTTTATAAACAATACATAACAGATTTTAAGAAGAGAAAGACAGTCGTAAAAGCGTTATGTCTTCATATAGCACATGATTGTAACCTTGCATGCAAATATTGTTTTGCAGAAGAGGGAGAATATCATGGAAGAAGAGCCTTAATGAGCCTTGAGGTTGGTAAAAAGGCAATAGATTTCCTGATTGCTAATTCAGGAAACAGAAGAAATCTTGAAGTTGACTTCTTTGGAGGAGAACCTCTTATGAATTGGGAGGTTGTTAAAGAGATAGTCAGATATGGACGTTCTAAAGAAGAAGAGTATAATAAGAATTTCAGATTTACATTGACAACTAATGGTGTATTACTTAATGATGAGGTAATGGAATTCGTTAATAAAGAGATGTCAAATGTTGTACTTAGTTTAGATGGTCGTAAAGAAGTAAATGATGAGATGAGACCATTCAGAAATGGCAAAGGAAGTTATGATTTAATCGTTCCTAAGTTCCAGAAACTTGCAGATAGCAGAAATCAGACAAATTATTATGTAAGAGGAACATTTACACATAATAATCTTGATTTTTCAAATGATGTAATTCATTTTGCAGATTTAGGCTTTAAGCAGATGTCAATAGAGCCGGTTGTAGGCGAAGATGATGAGAAATATGCTATAAAAGAAGAAGATCTTCCAATAATAATGGAAGAATATGATAAGCTTGCGAAAGAATTTATCAAGAGAAAGAAAGAGGGAAATGGTTTTAATTTCTTCCATTTTATGATTGATTTAGAACAGGGGCCATGTGTTGCAAAGAGATTGTCAGGCTGTGGTTCAGGAACAGAATATCTTGCAGTAACTCCATGGGGAGATTTGTATCCCTGTCATCAGTTTGTTGGACAAGATGAGTTCCTTTTGGGAAATGTGTTCGAGGGAATCAAGAAACAGGAAATCTGTGACGAATTCAAAATGTGTAATGTATACGCTAAAGAGAAATGTCAGGATTGTTTTGCAAGATATTATTGCAGTGGAGGTTGTGCAGCAAATTCATATAAATTCCATGGTTCAATTACTGATGCTTATGACATCGGTTGTGAGATGGAGAGAAAAAGAGTTGAATGTGCAATTATGATTAAAGCAGCATTAGCGGATGATTCAGAATAAAGTAATATAGAAAGAATAGAAAAATTCATAAAGGAAAATGAGAGAAAGGAAAAAGTGATGAAACAGAGTAAAGCAAAAAGTACGGTCTTGTTTATTGTAACATTGATACTTATTGTTGCAGTAGGACTTGTATCGGGATTTGGTGTAGGCTCACATAACATCGGTGCAGCCAAAAACATAATACTTGGTCTCGACCTTAAGGGAGGCGTAAGTGTTACATATGAAGTAAAGGATAAAGACTTTACAAAAGAACAGTTAAACGATACTAAATATAAGTTAGAGAAGCGTGTAGCTCAATTTAGTACAGAATCAGAGGTTTATTCAGAGGGTGATGATAAAATCACAGTTGATATTCCAGGTGCTTATGATGCACAGGCAGTATTAGAGGAACTTGGTAAACCTGGTTCATTAATGTTTGTTACAGAGGCTGATGACAGTTTCCAGGGTGATGATACATATCCTTTATATGAGACAAAAGATGGTAAGAGATATAAAGTATGGGTATCAGGTGATGAGATTGCAGATGCACAGGGACAGGCAAGATCATCTGACACAACTAATGCAACACAGTATGTAGTTACACTTTCAATGACAAAGAGTGGTACGACTAAATTTGCAGAAGCAACAAAAGAAAATTATGGTAAGACAATTTCTATTCTTTATGATGATGAAATAATCAGTTCACCAACAGTTAATGCTCAGATTACTGACGGTGAGGCAATAATAGAGGGACAGGAATCGATGGAGGCAGCCAATAACCTTGCTTCAACAATAAGAATTGGTTCTCTTAGTCTTGAACTTGAAGAGATAAGTTCAAAAGTAGTTAGTGCAAAACTTGGTAATGATGCTATTGAGACAAGCTTGATTGCCGGTTTAATTGGTTTAATAATCGTAATGGCATTTATGATTATCGTATACAGAATTCCTGGTGTAGTTTCAAGTATTGCTTTAGCATTATACACAATTATGGAATTACTTGTATTAAATGGTTTTGATTTAACACTTACATTACCTGGTATTGCAGGTATTATCTTATCAATCGGTATGGCGGTAGATGCTAACGTTATTATTTACGCAAGAATTAAGGAAGAGCTTGCTACAGGTAAGACAACAGATTCAGCTATAAAGATTGGTTTCAAGAAAGCAACTTCAGCAATCGTAGATGGTAACATTACTACATTTATAGCATCATTAGTGCTTATGTGGAAAGGTTCAGGTCCTGTTCAGGGATTTGCTAACACACTTGCAATTGGTATTGTTTTATCAATGTTTACAGCAATGGTAGTTTCAAGATTTATCTTATATCTTATGTATAATATGGGATTTAAGGATAAGAAATTCTACGGTATTCAGAAAGAAAGAAAAACAATTGATTTCCTTAAGAACAGAGTTATCTGGTTCGCTATTTCTATCGTAGTTATTATTGGTGGTTTAGGCTATATGGCAATAAGCTCACATAATGGCGATGGAGCATTCAACTACAGTATCGAGTTCAAGGGTGGTACAGCTACAACAGTTGAATTCAAAGATGATTATACAGTTGATGACTTTAATAACAAGATTAAACCTGAGATTGCAAAGGTTATTGGTAGCGAAGATATTCAGGGTCAGAAAGAAACTAACTCTAATAAATTCGTTATTAAGACAACATTCTTAGATGATAATACAAGAGAAGAGATGAAGAATCTTCTTATTGAGAAATTTGGCGCTGTATTACAGGATGGTGAAAATGACTTTGAAGAAACTAACATAAGTTCAAGTGTCAGCGACCAGATGCAGAAAGATGCCATAATAGCAGTAGTGCTTGCAACAATATGTATGTTAATATATATCTGGTTAAGATTTAAGAATCTTAGATTCGCAGGTAGTGCAGTAATAGCATTAATTCATGACGTTTTAGTTGTACTTGGTTTCTATGCAGTATCAAGAACAACAGTTGGTACAACATTTATCGCTTGTATGCTTACAATCGTAGGTTACTCAATTAACGCAACAATCGTTATCTTCGACAGAATCAGAGAGAACCTTGCAGAGAAAGCAAATGCAAGAGATGTTGATTTAAAACAGGTTGTTAATGACAGTATTACACAGACACTTACAAGAAGTATATATACTTCATTTACAACATTTGTAATGGTTGCTGTATTATACGTTTTAGGTGTTGCATCAATCAGAGAATTCGCATTACCAATTATGGTTGGTATCATCGCAGGTGGTTATTCTTCAGTATTTATTACAGGTTCATTATGGTATATGTTATCTAAGAATAAATATGGTAAGAAAACAGATGATAAAGCAACAGAGAAAAAAGCTGATAATAAGAAAGCAGCAAAAAAGAAAACAAAATAGTATAACTTAAATATTATATGAATTTAAAGCCATTCAAATTAATCTTGAATGGCTTTAATATTTGATAAAGAAGTATAATATAAAGGAAATGCGATAAAGCAGGGTAGCGAAATTAGCAAAGCTGCCATTCAATTTTTAATATTTGACATAAGAAGATAATAAAGGAGTTCGCCATGGAAAAATGGTTAATTCAAGCCAAGAAAGCAGATTTTAACAGATTAGGTAATAAATTTAATATAAGTCCTGTAATAGCAAGAATCATCAGAAACAGAGATATTATAAGTGAAGAGGAATTTAAGGAATATCTTAATGCGGATATAGAAGAATTATATTCGCCCTTTCTATTAAAGGGAATGGAAGAAACAGTAAGAATTATCGTAGCTGCCATTAATGATAGAAAGAAAATCAGGGTTATCGGAGATTATGATATTGATGGGATATGTTCAGGTTATATATTGACAACAGGAATCGAAAGATTAGGCGGGATAGTTGATTTCGATGTGCCTGAGCGTATTGTAGATGGATATGGTCTAAATGAAAGACTGATTAGAAAGGCATATAATGATGGGATAGAGCTTATAATAACCTGTGATAACGGAATTGCAGCATCAGCACAGGTTAAATTAGCTAAACAGTTAGGAATAAATATAGTGGTTACAGACCACCATGAGGTTCCATTTGAGATTACTGAGGGAGGAAAGAAATATATACTTCCTGAAGCTGATGCAGTGATAGACCAGAAACAGCCTGATTGTACATATCCATTCAAAGAATTATGTGGTGCAGGAATTACCTATAAGGTAATTGATGCAATATATGAATCAGTTTATTTGAATGGAACATATACAATAAATGTCGCAAACGATGTGATGAGAACAGAGAATTTAATGCCTAAAGAAGAATTTATGCGTGAATTTCTTGTATTTGCGGCAATTGCGACTGTGGGTGATATTGTTGACTTAGTAAGTGAGAACCGTACAATTGTTAAAAATGGATTAAAACATATAAATGATATTGATAATAAAGGGCTTAAGGCATTAATTGAAGCTAATGAATTAACAGGCAAGGTTATTAACAGTTACCATATATCATTTATAATAGGACCATGTATAAATGCAGGTGGACGCTTAGATACGGCGAGAAAAGCATTTGAATTATTCAGATGTACATCGGAAAAAGAAGCGGTAATAAAAGCTGTTGATTTGAAGAATATTAATGATGAACGTAAGGATATGACAGCATTTTATACAGAAAAGGCATTAGATATTCTTAAAAATGATGATAGATATTCAAATCAGAATGTAATAGTTGTATATCTTCCTGATTGTCACGAAAGTCTTGCAGGAATTATAGCGGGAAGAATTAAGGAAATATATTATAAACCTGTATTTGTGCTTACGGACTGTGAGGAGGGTGTTAAAGGTTCAGGACGTTCTATAGAGGGATATTCCATGTATGAAGAAATGGTTAAGGCAGATACCAGATTCAGACAGGAAAATGCGACAGATGAGCATTTATTTATAAAATATGGCGGACATAAGATGGCAGCAGGCTTATCCATTGATAAAGACAGAATAGATATTTTCAGGGAATATCTTAATTCGAGTGATGGAATTACTGAGGATATGTTAGTTGAGAAAGTATGGATAGACGTGGCATTGCCATTTGAATATCTGTCTTTCGATTTTATAGAGCAGCTTGATATATTAGAGCCATTTGGAAGAGCTAATGAGAGACCTGTATTTGCAGAGAAATGCAGGATAAACAGAATAAGGGTATTCGGTAAAAACAGAAATGTCATATCATTAAGTGTCAGAAATGAGGCAGGAACAACGATTGATGCAACCTGCTTCGAAGAGGAAGAAGTATTTATGGGCTATTTAGAGAATAAATTCTCTAAAACCGATGTAGATAATGCATTAAATGGAAGAGAAAATAATATCAGATTGAGCATAATTTATTATCCAGAGATAAATGAATATCGTGGTTTCAAGAATATTAGAGTTGTTATTAAACGTTATTCGTGATAAAATTATAATAGTGTGCTAAAAACATTTTTAGAAATTACAGACAATTGCAAAAATGCATAAATATAAGTTGAAAGGAAGTAAACGCTATGAAAAAAATTGAAGAATATGTAAGAAGTATTAATGATTTTCCGGAAGAAGGAATCATTTTCAGAGATGTAACCAGTGTATTACAGGATGCAGATGGATTACATTTAGCAATAGATAGTATGCAGGACCTTATCAAAGACATTGACTTTGATGTAGTAGTAGGACCTGAATCAAGAGGCTTTATATTTGGAGTGCCTATCGCATATAATTTAAACAAGGCATTTGTACCTGTCCGTAAAAAGGGTAAACTTCCATGTGAGACAATTTCAATGGATTATGATTTAGAGTACGGCAAGGCTACTATTGAGATGCATAAAGATTCTATTAAGCCTGGACAGAAAGTTGTAATTATCGATGATTTAATTGCAACAGGCGGAACAATAGAAGCTATTATTAAGTTAGTAGAGCAGCTTGGCGGTGAAGTTGCAGGAATCTGCTTCCTTATGGAATTACAGGGACTTAACGGAAGAGATAAGCTTGATGGATATAGAGTAGAATCTGTAATTAAATACGATGGCAAATAAGAGGGGCATTAAATAAAATGGCATCAGACAGACGAGTATCAAAAAGACGGGCATCAGGCTATGGAACATCAAGGAGAATGTCATCAAGACAATACAGACGATTAAAACGCAGAATACAATGTGTAATAAGATGTACGATTTTACTACTTATATTGATAGGAATAATTCTTGGAATAGTATTTGGAATAAAAGGTTGTACATCAAAACACAAGAGTAATAAGTCAAAAGATGTAAAAGCTGCGACAAGTGGTGAAATTGCTGATAAATCAGAGGATAATAATGCTGTTAATGCTGATAATCCAGAAGCTGATAATGCCTTGGCAAATGCAGTTAAATATCCTGAGAAATCTGAAAACTATACAGAATTAACATCTGCTGAACTTCTAAGTCCATATATAGCTGTAATTGATGTGACTAATAATAAGCTTGTAGCGGGAAGAAATGCAGAAACAAGAATATATCCTGCTTCTATGACAAAGGTAATGACATTAATTGTGGCAGTGGAAAATGTTAAAAGTATGGACGATAAATTCACAATGACAAGTGAAATTATAGATCCGTTATATAGAGACAGTGCTTCAAGAGCAGGCTTTGAGCCGGGCGAAGAGGTAACAGCAAGAGACTTAATGTATGGATTAATTCTTCCGTCAGGTGCAGACGGTGCAGTAGGTTTAGCGCAGATGATAGCAGGAAGTGAAGATGCATTTGTCGAGCTTATGAACAAGAAGTGTGAGGAGCTTGGACTTAAGAATACACATTTTACGAATACTTCAGGATTACATAATGAGAATCACTATACAACCCCTGTAGAAATGGCGATGATACTTGAATATGCAATGAATAATGAGACATGTGCAAAGATATTATCAACATATCAGTATACAACCGAAGTCACAGAGAAACACCCGGAAGGAATACTTCTTACAAGCACGATGTTTAGCAGAATGTATGGTAATGAAGTTCCGGGAGTTGAGATAAAAGCAGGAAAAACCGGATATACACAGGAAGCAAAGCATTGCCTTGTAAGCTACGCAGAAAGTGATGGCAATAAATACATAGCAGTTACTGCAGGAGCTGAGGGCAAATGGAATGTAATATATGACGATTTCAAGCTTTATGGAGATTTCTGTAAAGGTGCAGGTAAAGAAGCAGAAACGACTGGAGAAACAGAATCGCAGTCACAGGCGGCACAGTCATAGAAAATGCAGCCACAGAAGAAATGTAGCTACAATAGAAATAAAAAAGGTCGATACAATATCACATTTAAGTAAATTGCATATTGTACCGGCCTTTAAAATATAAATTTAATCATTTAAAATATTAGAAAGCAGTTCCTCAGGGACTTTGAGGTCACCATATCCAACACCTAAATCTAATGTAGGTTTTGCAAGTCCATGGAAATCAGAACCGCCTGTTATAAATAAATCATATTTTTTAGCAAGCTGTTTCATTCGGCTCTCATCATTCCATTTATTAGAGGAATAGATAGCTTCTATACCCTGTAAGCCATTCTCTTTTAATAAGGCAACAAGAGAATCTAATTCTGCCTCGCTAAGATGATATAGAAGTGGGTGTGCAAGTACTGCCTTACCATTTGCTAAATGTATTAGTGAAATGGCATCTATAACATTTATTCGTGTTCGTGGAACATAACATGGACAACCGGGATTTAAGTATTTCTTAAAAGCGATGTCCTTATCTTTGACATAACCATATTCAACAAGCATAATTGCAAAATGCGCTCTTGTTATTACTGCATCTTTAAAACGTTCTTTTAACTGTTCTTCTGTAATCTTAAAGCCCTGTTTATTAAGAAGTTCAATCATTTTAATATTTCTCTCGGCTCTTATATTTCTAAAATATTCAATTCTCTCCTGAAATTCCTTATTACGATAGTCGATGTTAAGACCAAGAATATGAATATCTTTACCTTTATATTCAGCGGATAATTCAATTCCGGGAATAACCCTTATGGTAGTATTAGCAGGGCTAGTTTCATTAACTATGTTATTAGAAGAATTATTTTTACAAGAAGTATTTATAGAAACATTATTTGTAGAGGAACCATTTATTAAGTCAGCTTCGTTAAGAGCCTCGTCAATTCCTGCGGTTGTATCGTGGTCTGTAAGTGCGAAAGCAATAAGACCTTTTTCGGTTGCATAACGTACAAGCTCTGATGGAGTGTAAGAACCATCAGAGGCTGTTGAGTGTACATGTAAATCAATATAATTCATTAATTATCACTATCCTGTTCGTCTGTAGAATAAACCTGACGTTTTCTTGCCATTTCATCACTTTCAAGATATTCGTCATAAGTTGTAATCTTGTCAATTAATTTACCATTTACGATTTCCATAATTCTGTTAGCAGTAGTCTGTACTATCTGGTGGTCTCTTGAAGAGAAGAGGATAACACCTGAGAATTTAGTAAGACCATTGTTAAGTGCTGTAATTGATTCCATATCTAAGTGGTCAGTTGGCTCATCAAGAATAAGGACGTTAGCACCACTAATCATCATCTTAGATAATAAGCAACGAACTTTTTCACCACCGGATAATACCTTGACACGTTTCATACCGTCATCACCGGCAAATAACATTCTTCCTAAGAAACCACGTACATATGTGGCATCTTTAATCTCTGAATATCCTGTAAGCCAGTCAACGATTGTATCATCAGTATCGAATTCCTTAGTGCTGTCTTTAGGGAAATATGCCTGAGTTGTTGTAATTCCCCATTTATAGTTACCTTCATCAGGTTCCATTTCGCCTGTAAGAATCTTGAATAAAGTAGTTTTAGCGGCTTCATTTGCACCGACGAAAGCAACTTTATCTTCACGTCCGATAATAAATGAGATATCATCAAGGACTTTTACACCATCAATAGTCTTAGATAAATGTTCAACAGTAAGAACTTCGTTACCGATTTCACGATTAGGACGGAAATCAATATAAGGATATTTTCTGCTTGATGGTTTAATATCATCTAATTCGATTTTCTCAAGGGCTCTCTTTCTTGAAGTAGCCTGTTTAGATTTAGAAGCATTAGCGCTGAAACGCTGGATGAAGTCCTGTAATTCCTTGATTTTCTCTTCTTTCTTCTTGTTAGCTTCTTTCATCTGCTTGATAAGTAACTGGCTTGATTCATACCAGAAGTCATAGTTACCAGCGTATAACTGAATCTTACCATAATCTATATCTGCAATCTGTGTGCAGACTTTATTTAAGAAATATCTGTCATGAGATACAACAATTACTGTATTCTCAAAATTAATCAAGAACTCTTCTAACCATGCAATTGCATCTAAGTCAAGGTGGTTAGTAGGCTCATCGAGAAGAAGAATATCAGGATTACCAAATAATGCCTGTGCAAGTAATACTTTGACTTTCTCACTACCTTTTAATTCTTTAAGATATTTGTAATGGAGGTCTGTTTCGATTCCAAGACCATTAAGTAAAGTAGCTGCATCAGATTCAGCTTCCCAACCGTTTAAAGTTGCAAATTCCTCTTCTAATTTACCGGCTTTAATACCATCTTCCTCTGTAAAATCTTCTTTAGCATAGATAGCATCTTTTTCTTTCATTATTTCATAAAGACGCGCATTACCCATAATAACCGTATCTAAAACAGGGTATTCATCATATTTGAAGTGATCCTGCTGTAAAAATGAAAGACGCTGACCCGGTGTAATGACGATTTCACCATTAGTAGATTCTAACTGTCCTGATAAAATCTTAAGGAAAGTAGACTTTCCGGCACCATTTGCACCAATAAGCCCATAGCAATTGCCTTCTGTAAATTTAATGTTTACATCTTCGAAAAGAGCTTTTTTACCAATTCGAAGGGTAATGTTATTTGCACTAATCATTGTAACCTCATTTCTGAATTATATACGAATTCCTATTTAATAATCTTATATGACAAAAAGCCATTCAGTACCTATTTTACAGTAAATCAGCCAATTTGCAAGCCAATTTTAAAAAATATACGCTTAAACACTACAAATTAATAGATTATTCTAAAAATTATGGTATAATGTACATAATTAGAGACAATATCAGAGAAAATGATGGAAGAAAAATTCCTGGTTATGGATTAGTCAGGACAAATATAGGTTAGTTAAGTTGGAGGCTCGAAATGACAAAATCATATGAAATAGACTACAAAGTTAAAGTAGGAATTCCAATGCCATTAGGTGCAATGAAAACAAATGACGGAATTAACTTTGCAGTTATGGTGCCAGGAAAAGAAGATACAAGGTGTTCGGTAATATTATATAGAAAAGGGACATTAGAAATCGTAACGGAGATAGTATTTACTGATGAGATGAAGTTTGGCAGGGTATATGCAATGTGTATACAGGGAATTGCAATTTCAGAATTTGATTATAATTACCGTATTGGTAATAAAGTAATTACTGATCCATATGCGAAAATGATTAACGGAACTAAGATATTTGGTGAAAATGATAATAAAGTTAAGACTTCAGCAGTATATAATGATAAATTCAACTGGGAGGGTGACGTAAAACCTGCAATAGAATTCTCAGACAGCCTTATATATAAGCTGCATGTAAGAGGTTTTACGAAGCATAGATATTCAAAAGTCAGGAAAAAGGGTACATTTGCGGGAATTGTTGAACGAATTGACTACCTTAAGAGCCTTGGAGTAACAATGGTAGAGCTTATGCCTGCGTATGAATTTAACGAGAATTCACATATGAAGAACGGTAAAGTCAATTACTGGGGATATACAGATGCAGATTATCTTATGCCAAAGGTTGCTTATTCTTCTAAAAAGGACGGAAAGAGTGCAATCTATGAATTTAAGTCAATGGTTAAGGAATTGCATAAGAATAATATAGAAGTATGTATGGAATTCTCATTTGATAAGGATATAACACCGAATTATATGATTGATTGTTTCAGACATTGGGTTATAAATTATCATATTGACGGAATACATTGTAATATGAGCGATGATATAAGAGGTGCGATAAGTTCAGATCCATATTTAGCTGATACGAAAATCATTAGTTATGGCTTTGAAAATGATGATTTTTCAACACATAAGCATTTAGGAGAATCTAATAGGGTATTTATGAATATTGCCAGAAAGTTCTTAAAGGGTGATGAGGGACAGGTAAATGATATGGCTTTCAGAATTCGCTATAATAAAGATTTTGCCGCACCGGTTAATTATTTCGCAAGCAACGATACATTTACAATGATGGATATGGTATCGTATGCAGTTAAACATAATGAGGAAAATGGTGAATATAATAAAGACGGTATAGAGGAAAACTATAGCTGGAATTGTGGATATGAAGGTGAAACTAAGAGAAAATCTGTGGTTAATTTAAGATGGAGACAGCTTAAAAATGCGATATGTCTGTTAATGCTTAGTCAGGGAACGCCTATGATTTATGCAGGAGATGAGTTTGGCAATTCGTGTGGAGGCAATAATAATCCATATTGTCAGGATAATGATATATCATATATTGACTGGAGATTAGCAAAGAAGAATGAAAAATTCTTAGAATTTGTAAAAAAAGTCATAGAATTCAGAAAGACACATAATATTTTACATATGGAGAAACCTATGCAGTTAAAGGATTACCGTTCACTTGGTATGCCTGATATGTCATTTCATTCAGATAAGACATGGAGTTTAGAATATGATGTATTAAGACGACAGTTTGGGGTAATGCTATATGGAAAATATTGTAAAATAGCAGGAAAAGAACCTGAAGAAAATATATATATGGCATTCAATATGCATTGGGAGACAAAGCATTTAGGACTTCCAACAGCAGGTAAGAATAAGGAGTGGAAACAGGCATTTTGCACTGATGAGGAATATAGTGCCGAGATAGAAGATGGTAAAACGAAGCTTGCAAGAACTATAAAAGTTCCGCCAAGATGTGTACTTGTACTTGTAAGTGAGGACGCTCCTGAAACCGAGAAAACTGAAATAAAAGGTTATAAAAATTATGGAAGAAAAAAAGCAGAGACTAAAAATATTTAATTCATTTCATTTAAAATTAATAGCCGTAATCACAATGACGATAGACCATATTGGGGCAGTTTTGCTGCCACAGTATGGTTTTTTGAGGATTATAGGAAGAATTGCATTTCCGATATATTGTTTTATGTTAGTAAATGGTTTCTTCTATACGAAGAATGTAAGAAAATACATTGGAAGAATGTTAATATTTGCAGTTATATCAGAACCGTTTTTCGACTGGGCAATTTTCGGGAAAATATATGTAAAATCATATCAGAATATCTATTTTACACTATTAACAGGCTTAATAATGTTAGAATGTATTGAATTCATAAGGAAACACCAGTTTAAAGAACTTAAACTTATTTCATATGTATTAGAGGGAATAATTGTAATATTAGCCTGTGGAGTTGCGATATTTATAAGAAGTGACTATGAATTCTATGGAATATTGATGATATATTGGTTCTATGCATTGAGATTTAATAAGGTATTAATGGGATTATTTGAAGCATATACAAATATGGAATTAATCGGAGGAGTACAGGGATTTGCTGTACTCTCACTAATTCCAATATATATGTATAACGGTAAAAAGGGCTATAATAAAAGTAAGTGGTTATTCTATGCGTATTATCCGTTACATTTATTAATTATCGGATTAATAAGGCAGATTTTATTCTTCTAATACTACGAATGAGTTATAGTGCCGTCATAATCAAACGTTACATTAAAGGATACTCTGTTAAGAAAATCATAGAATTCCTTAACGCCGGCCTCGTCAGTTTCTGAGGTGTAGTAGCTTTTACTTCCACAGGGAAGAAATGCAATCTCGCAGGTATTATCCTCTTTAATCTTACAGGTAAGAACGGTAGTGCGTGAATAATAATTGCTGAATAAAAAGTTACCCATACTGTAGACGATAGGAACATTGTTATAGAATTCCACGCCCTGCATAACGTGAGGGTGACTTCCTATTACCAAATCTGCACCTGAATTAATGTAGTCGTATGCCATATTTCTCTGGTAATCAGCAGCGACCTCCTGACGTTCAATTCCCCAATGTGCATATACAATTACGAAATCACATATTTCCTTGGCTTTTCTTATCTCTTCGCAAAGTGCAGTATCATCATAAGTTGTAAATACTCCCGGTCTTGCCGCATGGTCAGAAGTTTCATTAAGAGCATACCAGCCTCCATTTGGGACAACCCTAGAAGCTGCGAGAAAACCGATGGTTTTACCATTAACCTTATAAGTAATCAGCTTTTTAGCACGTTCTAAATCTTTACCGGCACCAATATAATCAATTCCATATTCATCAAGTGTAGAAAATGTATCAACCAATGCATCTTGTCCGTAATCTAATATGTGATTATTAGATATTGAAACTATATCAACTCCCATATCATTGAAAATCTTTGCCCGTTCAGGTGGGACACAGTAAGTATATTCTTTGCCAGCCTCAGGAGTTCCACGATTACTAAATGGAAATTCTTCATTTATAAATGTTATATCAGCATTTTTAAGAATATCTGCTATCTTAGGCGAGATAAAGCCTGTAACACCCGATTGTAAATAAGCATTATAGAGATTGTCAGCTAAAAGAATATCTCCTGTAAATGCAAGATTTATGTCTGTATATGGTTTATCCGGCTTAGAATCATTATCTGACTGATTAGGAATATCAGTTGAAGTGGTATTATCTGCAACATTTTTGTCAGTGCTATTATTGTCAGAAATATTAGTATCAAAACTGTTGTTATCGGAATTATTTCCATTGATAACAATTTCGTTATTAGTTGAATTAGCATTATCTGAATTAATGGAAGATGCTTCATCAGTATCTTTAACTGTTGAATTACGATTAACCTTTACATCTTTAAGAAATATCATAAATAATATGATAATCAGGATAGTTATAATGGCAATAATATTTTGTCTTTTACTCATACAGTTTTCTCCTTTGGGAATGTTAAGTGTCAGGTTTAAAAATGCCTGTATCTGTATGTATAATAACATATGGCAGGGGGATTTAAAAGCATATAATTATGTTTACTAATTATCATATTTGTTGTAAAATAAAGCTGATTTATGATAAAAATATTGAATTATATTCGGAATGGAGCATATATGTCGCATAACAATCAGAAGAAAATTGCAGTAATTAATGATTTCACAGGATTTGGTAAATGTTCAATAGCTGTATCATTACCGGTTATTTCGGCACTCAAGGTACAATGTTGTCTTGTGCCTACATCTATTTTCTCAAACCACACTGCTTATCCTGAATATTTTTTTGATGATTATACAGATAAGATGGAAGAATATATTGATAACTGGAAGAAGTTAGGCTTAGAGTTTGAGGGAATTTCAACAGGTTTCTTAGGTGATGCAAAACAGATTGAGATAGTTAAAAGCTTTATCAGATATTTTAAGAAAGATAATACTGTAGTGATAGTTGATCCTGTTATGGGCGATTATGGCGTTAAATATGCAACATATACTGATGATTTGTGCAGACGTATGAAAGAATTAGTTGAGCAGGCAGACATTGTAACACCGAATGTTACGGAGGCATGCATTTTAACCGGAAATGATTACAATAAAGTTATAAATGATGATGTAGAAATTGCTAAAATGGCAGAAAAAATATCTGCATCAGGACCAAAGAAAGTTGTAATTACGGGAATTAACAGAGAAAATTATATTTGTGATTATGTATATGAGAAAAATGTAACGAACGAATTTCTTAAGAGTGAAAAAGTCGGTGGAGAGCGTTCGGGAACAGGCGATATATTTTCGGCAATTATATCGGCAGATGCCGTAAATAATGTAGAATTTAAGACTTCGGTGGAAAAGGCTTCCAAATTCATAAGAGAATGTCTGGTTATATCGGAGGAAAGAGATATTCCTAAAGAGGATGGAGTATGTTTCGAGGACATACTAACCACATTGAGATAGTGATAAATTATCAGGAAATGTAAAGAATCATAAATGGAAATAGAAGTAGAAAGGATAAATTTTATGATAGATATTATACTTGCATCAAAGTCACCAAGACGTAAGGAATTACTTGAACAAATTGGTATACAGTTCAGATGCATGCCAAGTTCGAAAGAAGAGATAATAACAAAGGTTGTACCGGAAGAGGTAGTCAAGGAATTATCAGAGCAGAAAGCAAGAGATATAGAAAGCCAGATTGAGATAAAAGGTGATACAGTTATTATAGGTGCAGATACAATAGTTGCCTTTGATGATAAAATTCTTGGAAAGCCATCTGATAAGGAAGATGCAGTTAATATGCTTAGTTCCATATCAGGTCATAAGCATCAGGTATATACAGGCGTTACGATGATATATTTATCAGGAAATATCAGAAAAGAGATTACATTTGAAGAAAAGACAGATGTATTTGTAAGAAATTTATCTAAAGAAGATATTCTTGAATATGTGGCTACAGATGAACCTATGGATAAGGCAGGAAGTTACGGTATTCAGGGCAAATTCGCTAAATACGTTGAGAAAATAAATGGTGATTATAACAACGTGGTTGGTTTACCGGTTTCAAGATTATTTAATGAAGCAAGAGAACATTTTGGAATTGATTTAGTAACAGGAAGAAGAAAACCTATGGATAAGGTGTGTGGTGCAATATTTGATTTGGATGGAACTACACTTGATACGGTCGAATCTATAGGTGTCACATTGAATAAAGTCCTAAAAGAGTTAGGATTAAAGGAACACCCTATCGAAGCATTTAAGATATTTGCAGGTGACGGACAGATTGAATTAGTAAAAAGAGCATTGATTGCATCGGGTGATACAGAACTTAAATATTTTGAAAAAGCAATGCCAAGATATATTGAATTATTCAAAGAAGGCTGTACATATAATGTCAAGCCATATGATGGTATAAGAGAGTTATTCGATTATTTTAAGCAAAATGGAATAAAGATTGCTATTTTCTCAAATAAAGAACATATAAATGTCGTAAGTATATTAGATTTATTATTTGGCGAAAATTACTTCGATGCTGTGTTAGGACAGAGACCTGACCATCAGAAGAAACCATCAGGTGAGGGAATAGATATAATTCTTGGTAAGTGGTCAGTTTCACCAGAGAATTGTATCTATGTAGGCGATACTAATACAGATATGTTGACAGGTAAGAATTATGGCCTGTATACAATCGGTGTTACGTGGGGCTTTAGAACGAGACAGGAGCTTATAGATGCAAATGCTGACTGCATAGCCGAACACCCATTAGACATTAAAGATATAGCAAATGACAGATATTAATATTATTAGAATGATATTAAATAATATTTGTGAACCACAACATAGTATAGAAATTTAAGATAATACGAAATAATTGTGAAAAATAATGATAGTATAGTGTGAAAAAATATGCTTGTGCAATTGAAAATTATGCATGGTATGGAGGAAAAATGAGAAAAAAATTAGTTAAAGTTATAGCAGTTACATTAAGTGCTTCAATGCTTTTATGTGGCTGTAGTATAGGTGGTAAGAAAATATTTTTATCAACGGGCTTGTCTGATAAAGAATTATTTAAGATAGATGGAAGCGTATTTAGTGTGTCTGAAGCAATGTTATATCTTACAACAGAGAAGAACAGATATGAGCAGTCATATGGCACAGATATATGGAATAAAGATATCTGCGGTGTAACTTTAGAAGATTATGTTAAAGACAATGTCAAAAACCAGTTAGCTGAAATTAAAGCACTTGATTTATTAGCTAAGAAAAATAAGATAAAATTATCAGAAAATGAAAAAGAAAAGGTAAAGGAAGATGCTGAAAAATACTTCAATGCACTTACAGATGCCGAGAAAAAATATATGAATGTAACATTAGATGATGTTAAAAAAGCATATTCAGATTATAAACTTGCTAATAAAGTCTATACAGAGCTTACTAAGGATATCAATCCTGAAATAAGTGATGCCGATGCTAAAGTAATAAAAGTGGCAAGTATCTATTCTAAGACATATACATTAGATTCTAAGGGAAACAGAGTAGAATATACAGATGAAGAAAAAGAAAAATCTAAAAAAGAGATGCAAAAGCTCTTAGATTCCATAAATAATGGAGAAGATTTTATGGAGTTAGCAGCTAATAATACCGATGCCGACAAAGTAGAATATGAATTTGGCAAAGGTGAAATGATACAGGAATTTGAAGATGCGGCATATGCATTAAAGACAGATGAAGTAAGTGGTATCGTAGAGACACCTGACGGATATTATATCATAAAATGCATAAGCGACTATCTTCAGGATAAAACCCAGACTCATAAAGAAGAGATGATAAAAGAAGAAAAGGATAAGCACTTTAAAGAAATCTATGATCCATTTATAGAGGCGGTATCATCTGAATTCAATGATGATGTATGGAAAAATATAAAATTTGAAGATATGAAAGATATAAATGTATCGAATTTCTATACGTGTATGACTGAAGATGCGGCGGAATAGATGAATATAAGGCGGTTAATAAATCGAAATTTGATTGAGAAGTGATAGATTTATATTAGATAATCCTTTAAAAATGAATTAGACAAATTCCAGTTTAATGGAGTGTCAAATTTCAATATATAGAACAGTTTAATAATTTTGAAAATTGAAGAGTTAAGTATTGGTCTAAGACACAAGAATTTATTGATTATATGGAACAGCATTAGTTATACAAATTAGTAATGTTCTACCAGAATGATATGTATAAGATTTTTTAAACTTCCAGTTTATAGATACTTATCTTAATTTGACAAGTGCAAATAGTAAGTATAAATAAGGTTTATTCGGTCGTCACAGAGTATAGGTCTATGTTCTTATACTGGAAAAGGAGATGATTTATAAATGAGAATTGGAGCATATCAATTTGCAGTATCCGGAAATATATATGATAATTATAATGAAATAGAAAGAGCGATATATTTAGCAAAACATAAAGGTGTTCAATTATTAATCTTTCCAGAATGTTCATTAACAGGCTATCCTTCCAGAGATATATTAAATTCATTAAGTGTCGATTTTAATATTGTGAGGTCAATGTGTGATAAACTTCAGGCAATAGCTGACAAAAACGATATTTCTTTTATTGTAGGAACCATATTTAAAGAAAAAGAAATATACAATAGAGCATTGTTATTTCAGCCTAATAAACAAATTAAGTTTTATGATAAGTGTGCTTTATGGGGATGGGATAATGATAATTTCACAAAGGGAGATAAAGATGGAATATTTGAAATAGATGGGGTTGTATTTGGAATTAGAATTTGTTTTGAAATTAGATTTCCTGAATTTTTCAGAGAATTGTATAAAAGGAATACAGATGTAAATGTAATTTTATTTTATGATGTAGCGGATATGGATGATAAGGAACGATATAGTATGATTAGAGGTCATCTACAAACTCGTGCAGTCGAAAATGTTACTACGACTATTTCAGTAAACGCTACTTCGCCTTTTCAGACAGCACCGACAATGGTTTTTGGAAAATCTGGTCAGTGTATTAAGAAATGTGTTAGAAATAAAACTGAATTATTGATTTATGATTTTGAAAAAACAATTAATGATTTCGGGGAAAATGGAAGTATATCAATATCTGATTCACTAATTAAGTAAGATACAATTAGTATTGTATATAAGCAAAAAGATTCATTTAATGAAATTTGTTTGACTGTTAAAAAGACTTTAATATAACTTGATAATGTTGTTCAAAGGAATTATAAAAAGTGTTGTAAAAATTCTCAAAAATATTATAAAGAGCGTTATAATATTGATGATTTTGAAGATAATTTGGTAATTGTTTATATTTATGAACCAAACATAATTACATTTGAGTATTGGGGTGCAAGAGAAAATACACAATATCTTGTTGAGTTTGAAGAAATTGATGACAAATTTATTTTAAAGAGTTTTGGCTCGGTTGAGGATATTCCTGCTGACTGGGATGAGATAAATTAGGGAGAGCAGACAGACGTGTCTGTGCTAGCTATAGCGGGTGTAGTTGCTTATAAGGTAATGCACTAAAAAAGGAACCCGCATAAAAACAGATTCCTTAAATGAGGGAAAGTCCCTGTCGAAGAATGGAAGTCCAGTTACTTTTCTGATAGAGAAAACGGACGATGATTACAGTCTGTTTTTCTTCATTAATCGTATAAAAGGCAAGGTAATTATTGATTATCACAAAACGAATGCCCCAGCCTGCAAGTACCGGATCATCTACCAGACGAAATTTCTGTGGAAGGTCGGCTAATGAGCCTATCTGCTCGGTTACAGCATCTAGCAGATTATCTGTGGCATCGGGATTTTTGAGGGTAAATTCGATATAATGCGCAGCACGCATAATATCGTGTTCTGCGGTGGAAGTGATATGAACCTGATAACTCATCAACTGCGACGACTCCTGATATCAGCGATAGCTTCGGAAAATGGTCGGGTGTTGCCTGTGGCAATATCGTCCATTCCTTCCTTAATCTGGCTGTAAAGTTCAAAGCGGCTGGTCAGTTCCTCGTAGGTTTCAATGCTCATAACAGCAAGATCACCTTTTCCATTCTTCGTAATAAAAACCGGTTCAGGATAATTATGACAAAATGTAGAAATTTCATTGTAATTATTCCTTAAATCAGCACTTGATTTGATTGTTGGCATAAAAACACCTCCCTATTCGATAACAAAATTATACATAAATTTTACTATGAAGTCAAGAAAAATGAAACCGCAAGGAAGAAACTGTTTGCGAGATGAAGCACCGGCACAAAGACCAAGAAAAGATTTCTCAGAAGTTGTGGAATTTCAATAATATACGGTCCGGTAAATCAACGTACTTTAGTTAAACGTTGATTTACCGGACCGTTCTTTTACTTATGCGGTATTTGTTTAATTAATATCTTATCTATTCTGCAATATCTATAGTTTTACGACGTTTATTTTTCGCATTATTCATCACCACTATAATTATGAAGATTATCGTTGATAATGAAGTTAATATAATTCCCTGCTTAAAGCCTACAGGTGAATATTTGAATTCAATATTGTGGCTTCCCTCTGTTAAGTATATTGAGAGAAGTGCATCTTTAAATGCGTGAGTCTTTACTTCTTTACCATCTACATATACGCTCCAACCTTTGTCATAAGGAATAGATGTATATAATAATCCGTCTTTTGAAGCTTCTACAGCACCTTTAAGCTTATTATCAGAGAAATAAGTAAGTTCCATTGGATTGCTATTTAATGTATTAAATGTATCATAGAATACATCAGAGTCAAAGCTATAAGCATATAACTGGATAAGGCTTACTTCAGAATCGGTAGATGATACTGAAACTGTTGAACCTGAAGTAACATTTCCGATATCTAATATATGGCGGTGTGTCATTGAATTATAATTCTTAGAGGATACTTCGCCATTGCTGTTTGTAATTGATACGTTAATTGAATCTAATGAAGTTGTTACATATATAAATAAATGCATATCAGAATCAATATCAATGTCGTTCTGTTCACCCATCGTAGTTACATTAAGTCTTGTATACATAGGTGTTTCGTTGCCTGTGATTGTAGTACAAAGATTATTCTGTACTGTAAAAGGATTAGCATCTTTATTATCCCATTTCTCTTCAATATCATCCGGCATCATAAATGCAAGAGGTAAAACGTAATTATTCTTGTACATATAATATGAACGTTCACCGGTTAATTTGTTATCAATGTAGTTTGTTACATTGTAAGTAGTATTTGCAAATGCTGATAAGAATTCAGTTTCTTTTAATTCGCTGTTACTAAGGACATATTTAATTGAAAACATAGCTTCAGTAAGAGGTGTATGACCATAGTAAGCATAAGCATTTGTAGATTCTTCAAAACCTAATGAGCCATAATATTTACTAAGACCTGAATTAGCAGTTGAAGAGAAAGTAGAAGCACCGCGGTAATTATTCCATGCGGCATCATTCTTAGTACGTCTATCGGCTTTCTCAATTCTGAAGAAATTATCGCCCTCAGCTTCATTTGCCTGTTCAACCAAGGTATCAATTGCTGTATTATCATTAAGATAATAAGAACGTGTGCAGGTGCTTAAGGAAGTAGCTTCTGCGTTAATAAATGCTTCGGCACTAACAATAATTAATAAAAGATAAGTTACAAAGTTCTGTTTATAATTATTATTTCTAAGCAATGATATAACTATCAGGTAGAATATTAAAAATACTATACTTATATATATTGTAAGTGAACTGTAGGTATCAGATACATATAATTTCTCAATCAGTAAGATTAATGCAATCGCACCGGCAAAACAGCCGGCAAGTTGTTTTAGTGATACTTCCTTAATCTTAATTAATGCCTCATAACTTATGGCAAGAATAAGGAAGATATATATAAATGATTCTCTTGCAGGCAGGCTGTTTGGATAATGGAAGCCATGCCATATATAGTTAAGTACATTCGTATTAAAGCTTACTAACATAAATGCAAGAAGTGAAATCTTAGCAATCTTTTCTTTTAATTTAATCTTAGGATTAATTGCATATAGCGGAACTAGTAGAAATACAGCAACCGTACAATAAAGGTTAGGATCGTGTGCTGAGAATACAGCGACATCTACATTAATCAATGATCTTGATAACATATCAAGAACTGAGAAATAAGTAATTATTGTCTTAGGAAATTCAAAATCTCCTGAAGCAGTAGAACTAAGTGCATAATATGCAGGAAGTACGGTAATTGCCGCAAAACCACCGGCTAAAAGCGAGTAAATCGCAAAGTTCTTACATTTTGTAATATAGTATTTAAGGTTCTTCTTAGCTGAATCACTATATATAAGTGCAATGTAGTAAAGTACACAGAATATACAAATCATAATTGCTATATAGTAATTAGATAGAATTGCAAAACCTAATGAAATTGCGTATAAGTAACATTTATCCTCTTTAACAAGTCTTTCAAGACCAAGAATAATAAGTGGAAGAAGCACTAAACAGTCTAACCACATAAGATTCCAGTTAAATGCACAGATATAAGAAGAAAGTGCATAGAATACTGAAAGAGATGCAATAGACATCTTCTTAGTATGGAAATGTTTACTTAGATAATATGCAAATGTCAAGCTGCATAAAGCAGTCTTAACAACGATAAATAAATTCATTGCTTCAGGAATATGGTTAGGCGTAACTAAGCCGATAAACCAGTTGACAGGGCTTGCAAGGTAATATGCATAGAGCGAACTAAAGTTAACTCCAAGACCGATATTCCATGAATAAGTCAGGCTGCCTCCGTTAGTAAGCTTGTTATACAACTCTTTCATAAATGGTGCATACTGGTGGTAGCAGTCGCTTCTAAGATAAGTATTATCGCCAAATGGATAAATCTTTCTCATATAATAGATAATTACAAGTATTACTAAAGGTATAATAAATGAAAGTATAAGTGAAAGATTATTATAGATAAAATCTATAAAAGAAATCTTATTATTCTTCGAATTATCCTTAAAAATATAGAATTTACTAAGTACATAATTAATTATAACCACGAATACTGATGAAAGTATCTTGGCAATTAAATCATTAGTACCTAACAGAGTTACCATACCATAGATAAATACAAGACTGAATATCAGTGAAAACAGTCTGGCACTTACGAAACTAAGTATTTCGTCAATTAAGACCTCTTTCTTAGTTGATTTACTGTTGAATACAAAGATTTTATTCGTAACATATGCAAATATTACTGCAAATATCCATGAGATAACATTTGCAAACATATAATTCACTGACAGGTGTGTAAGTACAATGTATGTCAGAAAGTCAACAACTGTTGTAAGTACGCCAAATACGAGATACGAAAATGTCTCCTTATTAATTAGCTTTTTTAGTTTATTCATTTCTATCATTATTTCCTTTCATATAAAGATTAGTATCTTTAGTAATAAATATAGGGCGGTTTTTGCTTTCTATATATATATGCCCGATATATTCCCCAAGGACACCGATGGAAAATTCTATTATCCCGCCTAAGAACAGAACAGCAGAAAGTGTTGTTACATAGCCCGGAACATCAATTCCAAAAGCGAGTGTCTGAATAATTGTAATTATAATGTATATAAATGCACCAAGAGATATCGTAAAACCGCAACAGGTAACAATTCTTAACGGAGTAACGGAAAAAGCAGTAATACCATCAATGGCATATTTGAATAATCCCCAGAAACTCCATTTTGTTGTTCCGACAGTACGCTCTACATTTTCATAAGGAAGCCATTTAGTCTTAAAGCCAACCCATTCAAAAATTCCCTTAGAGAATCTCTGAACCTCTGATAGTTTAAGAACAGCATCAACCATCTGTCTTGACATAATTCTGTAATCCACAGCACCATGTACAAGATTAATATCTGTCATCTTGTTACTTAATTTATAAAAGCTGCGTGAAAACAGACTTCTTACAGGTGCTTCACCCTTACGATTGGTTCGTCTGGCAGCAACACAGTCATATCCCTCTTCAATCCCTTTAATCATATGTGGTATTAAAGCGGGCGGGTGTTGCAGGTCAGCATCCATAATTATTACATAATCGGCAGTTGAGTAGGTAAGACCGGCATACATACCGGCTTCCTTACCGAAATTCCTTGAGAAAGAGACATATTTAACATCATTATGTGCTTTCGCAAGTTCTAATATCTTCTTATAAGTATTATCTTTACTTCCATCATCTATAAATATATATCTAAATGAATAATTTGGAATTGTATTTACGACTTTTGAAGTTTCATCATAAAACATACTAAGTCCCTCTTCCTCGTTATAGCAGGGAACTATTATATCTACAGTATGCATATTTCCTCCATTCTTAAGCATATATCTGCTCGTATGCCGACAAAAATGCCGCATAATATTTGATAAATTTATTAGAGTTATAAGACAAAATGTATTGATGACTAATCAAAGTTATCAAACATTTAGTCCTACAGCACTTTATTTAATAATAAGGATTAGAGTGTCATAAGACATTATCTAATCAGGCATAAAAACCTAACATATATAATACTAAATCATAGGGGTATTTGCAAGTTAAAGAAATGTAAGGATGTAGTAAATTATTTTAAGAATTGAATTATAAAAAATACGGTGCCAACCCACTAATAATATAAGTGGATTGACACCGTATCTGTGTATCAGTTATTTATTATTTCATATATTTGTTTTCGATTCCTGCTTCATTCCATTTCATTGCTCTAACCTTGAGTGGAAGACCAAATAATGTGATGAATCCGCTTGCATCATGGTGGTCATATAAGTCACCTGTTGTAAAGCTTGCTAATGATTCGCTGTATAATGAATATGGAGAAGTTGTTCCGGCTTTAATGATATTACCTTTGTAAAGTTTGAATTTAACTTCACCTGTTACATATTCCTGAGTAGATTCAATGAATGCCTGGATAGCTTCACGAAGTGGAGTAAACCATTTTCCTTCGTATACGATCTGGGCAAATTTGTTACCCATATCTTTCTTAACGTCCATTGTAGCACGGTCAAGAACGAGTTCTTCAAGCTGTGCATGAGCTTCCATAAGGATTGTTCCACCTGGAGTTTCATATACACCACGAGATTTCATACCAACAACACGGTTTTCAACGATATCAACGATACCGATACCATGTTTTCCGCCTAATTCATTTAACTTTCTGATAATGTCAGAAACTTTCATCTTTTCGCCATTAACACTTGTAGGAACACCTTTTTCAAATGTCATTGTTACATATTCGCCTTCTTCAGGAGCTTTTTCAGGAGAAACGCCAAGAACTAATAAGTGGTCATAATTTGGTTCGTTAGCAGGATCTTCAAGTTCAAGTCCTTCATGGCTGATGTGCCATAAGTTACGATCACGGCTGTAGCTTGAATCTGCTGAGAATGGAAGATCGATACCATGCTGTTTGCAATATTCGATTTCTTCTTCACGAGACTGCATTGTCCATACATCTGTCATTCTCCAAGGAGCGATAATCTTAAGGTCTGGAGCAAGTGCTTTGATACCAAGTTCGAAACGAATCTGGTCATTTCCTTTACCTGTAGCACCATGGCAGATAGCAGTAGCGCCTTCTTTACGTGCAATTTCAACTAATCTCTTTGCGATACCTGGACGAGCCATTGATGTTCCTAATAAATATTTGTTTTCATATACGGCACCTGCCTGTACACATGGAACGATATAGTCATCACAGAATTCATCTGTAATATCTTCGATATATAATTTTGTTGCACCTGAAAGTTTTGCTCTTTCTTCAAGACCATCTAATTCGTTGCCCTGTCCACAGTCTATACAGCAACAGATAACTTCATAATCAAAGTTCTCCTTTAACCAAGGAATAATAGCAGTTGTATCCAAACCGCCTGAGTATGCTAAGATAACTTTTTCTTTCATTTGAAAAATCCTCCTATTTAATATGTAATATTATGTATAAAACGATTCATATGTGTATTTATGTCAGATTATGCATAATAAACACCAAGTGAATGAATATTTATGCAAATGAATAACACACAAATACATATCTTTGAATTCATTGATAACAATATACATCATTATGCATAAAAAATCAATCGAAAATTGAAAAAATATAAAGTATTTTTTGAGATACATAACGAAATAAGTGAAATTACCTTATTTATATAATAATGAAATAAATAAAAAAACGACTTGCATATTATGCAATAAAAATGTATAATTATAAAAAGTTTCAATTTTTTGTTGCAAATATGAGAAATTGATTATATTATATGAATAAAGTGTCAAAAGTTAATTCATTATGTATGACATTATCGTGGCAGAAAGATTACATTTTGACAAATTATTCTTAATAAAAAAGTATACCAATTTGTTACAGAGCGAAGACAAATGGTAAGGAATGACAGATAGAAAATATTTGCAGGATATCTGCTTAAAACAAGGCGTTCAGAAAAGAGGATTAATATGATAAAAGCAGGAATAATTGGTTCAACAGGATATGCAGGAGCTGAGATAGTAAGATTATTATTACAGCATAAAGATGTGGAAATTGCGTGGTATGGTTCAAGAAGCTATATAGATAAAAAGTATTACGAAGTATTTCAGAATATGTTCCAGTTAGTTGATGCAAAATGTATGGACGATAATATGGAAGAATTAGCAAACAGTGTAGATGTAATATTCACAGCTACTCCACAGGGCTTATGTGCATCACTTGTAAATGAAGATATATTAAATAAGGTAAAGATAATTGATCTGAGTGCAGATTTCCGTATTAAAGATGTTAAAACATATGAAGAATGGTATGGAATAGAACACAAGAGTCCACAGTTTATAGACGAAGCTGTATATGGTTTATGTGAGATAAACAGAGATAAAGTAAAAGGTGCAAGACTTATTGCTAATCCGGGCTGTTATCCAACATGTACAACTCTTAGCATTTATCCTTTATTAAAAGAGGGACTTATAGAGCCATCAAGTATAATAGTAGATGCTAAATCAGGAACTTCAGGAGCAGGAAGAGGCGCTAAGGTTAATAATTTATTCTGTGAAGTGAATGAAAATATTAAGGCGTATGGCGTTGCAACACACAGACATACTCCTGAGATAGAGGAACAGTTAGGATATGCTGCAGGTGAAAAGGTACTTATTAACTTTACACCACATCTTGTACCAATGAACAGAGGTATCTTAGTAACTGCATATGCAACTCTTAAGAAAGATGTATCTTATGAAGAAGTAAAGGCTGTATATGATAAATATTATGATAAAGAGCAGTTTGTAAGAGTATTAGATAAAGATGTTCCACCTGAGACTAGATGGGTAGAGGGAAGTAACTATGTAGATGTTAACTTCAAGATTGATAAACGTACAAACCGAATTATTATGATGGGTGCAATGGATAACCTTATTAAAGGTGCAGCAGGACAGGCAGTACAGAATATGAATATTATGTTCGGTTTCCCTGAAAATGAGGGCTTAGTACAGGTACCTATGTTCCCATAGAATTAAAAAAATAGAAGATAAATACAACGGAAATGAGGATTATTATGAATAAAGAAATTATACAGACAGAGGGCGGTGTATGTGCCGCTAAAGGTTTTAAAGCAACAGGTCTTGTTGTTGGTATTAAGAAATTAGATTCAACTAAGAAAGATATGGCAATGATTTATAGTGATGTCGTATGTAAGGCAGCAGGTACATTTACAAGTAATCTTGTTAAGGCTGCTCCTGTTAAATGGGATAAAAAAGTCATCGCAGAATCAGATGGAATAAGAGCAGTTGTAGTCAACAGTGGAATAGCAAATGCCTGCACAGGTACTAAAGGACTTGAATATTGTGGCGAAATTGCTAAAGAGGTAGCTAAGGTAGCAGGTGTTAAAGAAGATGAAGTTCTTACAGCTTCAACAGGTGTTATTGGTAAACAGCTTCCTATAGATAAGATAAAAGAAGGTATTGATAAATTGTATCCTGCGCTTGGAAATGGTACAGAGGATGCCACATTAGCGGCAGAAGCCATTATGACAACAGATACCGTATCTAAACAGGTTGCAGTTAAGACTACAATCGGTGGTAAAGAAGTTACAATCGGTGGAATGTGTAAAGGTTCCGGAATGATACATATAAATATGTGTACAATGCTTGGATTTATAACAAGTGATGTGAATATCTCTAAGGAAATGCTTCAGTTGGCATTAAGTGAAACTATACCTGATACATTTAATATGGTATCGGTTGATGGTGATACATCTACAAATGATACAGTTATAGCACTTGCTAACGGACTTGCAGAAAATGAGTGTATTACAGAGAAGAATGACGATTATTATACATTTAAGCTTGCTTTGGAAGAAGTGTGCAGGACACTTGCTAAGAAGATTGCAGCAGATGGCGAGGGTGCAACAGCTTTATTCGAGGTTAAAACAGTAAATGCAGCATCAAAAGCAGATGCGGTTACACTTAGTAAATCAGTTGTTACATCAACACTTACTAAGGCTGCAATATTTGGTCATGACGCAAACTGGGGAAGAATTTTATGTGCAATGGGATATTCAGGTGTACAGTTTGATCCTGAAAAAGTTGATATCTATTTCGAAAGCAAAGCAGGAAAGATTAAGATAGTAGAAGACGGAACTGCTACAGATTACAGCGAAGAAGAAGCTACAAAGATTCTCTCAGAGAAAGAGGTAACAGCTTTATTAGATGTTAAGATGGGTGATAAGACAGCAACAGCATGGGGCTGTGACCTTACATATGATTATGTTAAAATTAATGCAGATTACCGTTCATAAATAATTGCAATTATAAATATCTGATTTATAATGATTAAGTTAAAAAGAACAGGTGATTTAGAGAAAGGATTTACTCAACTATGGAAAAAGGAATGGAAAAATATTTAGAAAAAGCTAATGTTCTTATAGAGGCGTTGCCATACATACAGAGATTTAACAGAAAAATTATCGTTGTTAAATACGGTGGAAGCGCAATGGTAGATGAAGAATTAAAGAAGAATGTAATTAAAGATGTTACACTTCTTAAATTAGTTGGTTTCAAACCAATAATCGTACATGGCGGCGGTAAGGAAATCAGCAAATGGGTAGAGAAATCAGGAATGGAAGCAAAGTTCGTCAACGGACTCAGGGTAACTGATGCAAATACTATGGAAATTGCTGAAATGGTACTTGGAAGAGTCGGCAAATCACTTGTAACAATGGTTGAGGAATTAGGCGTTAAAGCTGTAAGTATAAGTGGTAAAGATGGACAATTACTTAAATGTAAGAAGAAATTATCTAACGGAGAGGATATAGGCTTCGTTGGAGATGTAACAGAGGTTAATCCGGGTGTATTATTTGATTTATTGGAAAATGATTATCTTCCAATCGTATGCCCTATCGGTCTTGATGATGAATTTAATTCATACAACATAAATGCAGATGATGCAGCATGTGCAATTGCAAGAGCTGTTAATGCTGAAAAACTTGCATTTTTAACAGATATTGAAGGAGTATATAAAAATCCTGATGATAAAGATACATTAATATCAGAGCTTCATGTTTCAGAAGCACGTAAATTAATCGAGGACGGTTATATAGGTGGTGGTATGTTACCAAAACTTAATAACTGTATCGAAGCAATCGATAATGGTGTTTCAAGAGTGCATATCTTAGACGGAAGAATTCCACATTGCCTCTTACTTGAAATCTTTACTAATAAAGGTATTGGTACAGCAATTTTAGGAGATAACGAAGTTAGATTCTATAATGAAAAAAATGATTAGAATTAAAGAAATGAAGATAGTGTGAAAAATCGAATCGATATGTCGATTTTTCACACAGCTATTTGCTTCTGAGCGAAAGCAAATAGCCTTTATGGCAAGTCAGAAATCGCCTATGCGAATTTCTGACTGCCTCTTCGCGAATAAATCGCTCAGAAATGAGGATATTATGACAACAAAGGAATATATAGAAGAAGCAGAAAGTTCATTACTGCATACATATAACAGATACCAGATTGTATTAGAAAAAGGAGACGGAGCATATCTCTATGATACAGATGGCAAGAAATATCTTGATTTTGCAGCAGGAATTGCAGTATTTGCATTTGGCTACAATAATAAAGAATACAATGATGCATTAAAAGCACAGATTGATAAGATAATACATACATCTAACTTATATTATAATGTTCCTGCATCAACAGCAGCTAAGAGACTTACTAAGTTAGCAGGAATGGACAGAGTGTTCTTTACAAATAGTGGAACAGAAGCTATCGAGGGTGCAATTAAGACAGTCAGAAAATATGCATATAATAAAGATGGTAAGAATGACCATGAGATAATTGCAATGAATCATTCGTTCCATGGAAGAAGTATGGGAGCATTATCAGTTACAGGTAATGTCAAATATCAGGAGGCATTCAAGCCATTAATCGGTGGAGTTAAATTCGCAGATTATAATGATTTAGAAAGTGTAAAAGCATTAGTTACAGATAAGACCTGTGCGATTATTCTTGAGCCTGTACAGGGCGAGGGTGGAATTTATCCTGCATCAGAAGAATTTATTAAAGGTGTAAGAGAAATCTGTGATAAAAATGATATTTTACTTATATTTGATGAGATTCAGTGTGGTATGGGAAGAACAGGAAAGATGTTTGCACATGAATATTATGGAGTAAAACCTGATATACTTACACTTGCTAAGGCATTAGGTTGTGGAATACCTGTAGGTGCTTTCCTTACTAACGAAAAAGCGGCTGTTTTAGTTCCGGGAGACCATGGAACAACATATGGCGGTAATCCACTTGCTACTGCAGCAATCAATAAAGTATTAGATTTATTTGAAGAGACAGATGTTTTAGAAAATGTCTGCGAAGTAGGTAAATATTTAGAGAGTAAATTAGATGAAATCTGTGATAAATTCGCTTGTGCCAAGGAACATCGTGGCAAAGGACTTATGCAGGGACTCGTTCTTGATGTACCTGTAGGCGAAGTTATTAACAAAGCTATGGATAAGGGACTTTTAGTTATAAGTGCAGGAGGTAATGTTCTTAGAATGGTACCACCACTTATTATTACAAAAGAAAATGTTGATGAAATGATAAATATTTTAACAGATGTATTAAGCACATTTTAAGTACATTTTAAGGCAGATGATTTGTAATGTTTGACAGAATTAAAGAAAATAAAAAAGTAATACTTGAGAGACTTACAGAGATAATCATAATGGTTATCTCTGTAAGTATTATTATTTTAGTGGCAGATAACAGCGAGACATTTAATCGCAGTGAGAAAGAAGCAGAAGATGACGGACTCACATTATGGTATAACGACCAGAGATATGATGAGTATTTCACTAATCTTGCAGCAGATTATGAAAAAGTTAAGGGCATTAAGGTAAATGTAAAATATATGTCTGATATTGATTATTTAGAAAATATAAATAAGGCAAATAAACAGACAGATGATACACTCGGAAAAGCCCCTGACATATATCTGTTAGATTCTGATGAATTAGAAGCGGCTTACGGATATGGACTGGCTAAAGAAAATGAGAGTTCTTATTATAATTTAGAGAATTATTCGCCTACAGCCATTAATGCAATAACTTATAAGGGAAAGAAAGTTGCTTATCCACTTACATTTGATACAGAATTTATGATATATAATGATGAATATTTTAAGTCTGTACCGGTTAATTTTCAGGCTATAATTAATTATTCTAAGAACTTTAAATTCAGTGAAAATAAAGATGTAAAATACATTATGTACTGGAATGTTGAAGATATCTACCATAATTATGGTTTCGTTGGAAAATATATGAACATAGGTGGTGGAGCAGGAGATGATAAAACTAAGATAGATGTAAATACAGATGAAGTTAAGAAAGCATTTAGCTTCTATACAGAGTTATCGAAAGATTTTGGCATAAATATAAGTGATGATTTTGGCGGATTAGCTAAAGCATTTATGAATGGCGAAATAATAGCTTCGATTGTTACTATGGACGAATATAACGAATTAAAGGACTTAGATAATCCTAAGAAAATATCTTATAATGTATGTGGATTGCCTGACTTAAATGACGAATCAGGAACAAAACCACTGTCACGTACAGAGACTTTAGTCGTTAATTATATGTCAGATAAAGATAAGGAAGCTGAAGAATTAGCTAAATATGCAACCTATGACAGAACCGACTTAATCTATTCACAGACAGGCTTGTTTTCAACAAAACATACAGACTATGCAAATGCTGATTATGCCGTTATACAGGAGCAATACGATAATTCCTGCATATTACCTAAGATGCTTGTTACCGGAGATTACTTCGCTCAGGTACAATCAGTGTTAAATAAAGCGTGGAATGGCGAAAATGTTGAGGATAAGTTAAATGCAATGTATGAAACCTATAAAACCCGTTTACAATAATACCATATAGACAATGTCTGGGTATTTGCGAAAACTTTAGTTACAGGGTATATATTTTAGCACCTTGCGACTTTAGGCGAACAATTTAGGGTTATTTGTACGATGAAAGCGAACAAATAATCATAAATTGTCCGACTAATGGAGTGAAAGCAAAATATATACCCTGTAACTTTTCTTTTGCAAATGTGCAGATAATTGAGCATATGGAGGTTGTAAAGATGGGATATATAATTGCGTTGATATCGGGTGCATTAATGAGTATTCAGGGTGTATTTAATACAGGAGTTACGAAGAATACCAGTATGTGGGTCTGTAACTGTTTTGTGCAGTTTACGGCTCTTTTAGCAGGTCTTGTTATGTGGTTTTTTGCCGACCGAAGCAGTTTTATGGGGATAACGAAAGTTAGTCCTAAATATATGCTGTTAGGTGGAATAATAGGAACAGCAATAACTTATACGGTTGTAAAAAGTATGGCTTCTTTAGGTCCTGCTAAATCTGTTATGGTTATCGTGGTATCGCAGGTGGTTGTTGCATATGTTATAGAATTACTTGGAATATTCGGAGTTGAGAAAGCAGATTTCGAAATGAAAAAGGTAATTGGCGTTTTGCTTGCGATAGGTGGTATCATCTTATTTAAGTGGGAATGAAAGTAAGAATTAAAAATAAGTATGAAAAAGAAAATAAAAAGTGAAAATGAGAACAGGAATAATAAAGGGATAAAAAAGTGAAAATGAGAACATAAATGAAAATGGGAATAAAAATATAGTTTAAAAATATATTAAAAACAGGTTGTAAATCTTAAAAATTTTATGTAGAATGAATATGACATTCTATAATCTCTCTGAAATATTAAAATGAATTAATATTTAGATTATTATTTAGTTATTTAATATTTAATTTAATATTAAACTTAAATATTTAATAGAAGAGGAGAGATTTTTATGAACAGATTTTCAGATAAAAAAGTAAATAAGTTAATGTTAATGATTATATGTCTGGTTATGTTATCAGGCTGTAATGGTAAGAATAATGTAAAGGTCTATAATGATAAGGCAGATACGATTTCAGAAGATGATGCATTTTCAGAGAATGATTCAAAGAAAGCTTCAGGTCAACAGGAAAATGAATCAGAAAGTGAGCCAGCGAAGAATAAAGAAGTATATGTCCAGCTTTGTGGTGCAGTAAAAGCACCGGGTGTATACAAGATTTCAAGTGCCAGCAGAGTCTTTGAGGCAATAGAGTTAGCAGGAGGAGCTACCGAAGAGGCAGATGTTGATTCGGTTAATCTTGCAAGACCTGTTGCTGATGAGATGAAGATTTATGTCCCAACTAAGGAAGAAGTCGAAAATAGTAATGGCGATTATTTCTGGGAATATAATGATAAAACATTTGAAAATGAAGCTTCTGATAGTGAAGATTTTTATAATAATTCCGATGGCGGAGATTCTTATGGTAAAGATGACGGACTTATTAACATTAATGAAGCAACAAAAGAAAAGCTTATGGAATTGCCCGGAATAGGTGAGGCAAAAGCAGAGGCTATAATTAATTACAGAGAAGAAAATGGCAGCTTTAATGATATTTCAGATATAATGAATATAAGTGGAATTAAAGAAGCTGCATTTGATAAGATTAAAGATTTAATTAAGATATAAAAGATATAGACAGTCAAAATATTATTGAAAGGAAGCCTAGAATTGACTGTGAAGAAAGGGCATATATACATAGGTGATGTGAATATGGGAAACAGAATATTAGTTGTAGATGATGAAAAGCTAATTGTTAAAGGAATTAAATTCAGTTTAGAACAGGACGGAATGGAAGTTGACTGTGCATATGACGGAGAAGAGGCAGTTAATTTAGCAAAACAGGTAGAATATGACATCGTGTTATTAGATGTTATGCTCCCGGTATATGATGGTTTTGAAGTTCTTAGCAGAATAAGGGAATTTAGTTCTATGCCTGTAATTATGCTCACAGCCAAAGGCGATGATATGGATAAGATTCTTGGACTAGAATATGGTGCAGATGATTATATTACCAAACCTTTTAATATATTAGAAGTCAAGGCAAGAATTAAAGCCATAATGAGAAGAAGTAAGAAAGAGGCATCTAACAGCAGACCTAATAAGATGATTGTTAAAGGCGACCTTAAGTTAGATGTTGAAGGCAGAAATGTTAAAATCGGTGATAAAGAGATAAATCTTACAGCTAAAGAATTTGATTTATTAGAATTATTACTTACTAACCCTAATAAAGTATACAGTCGTGAGAAGCTTTTAAGTATCGTATGGGGATACGAGTATCCGGGTGATGTCCGTACAGTTGATGTTCACATCAGACGTCTGAGAGAAAAGATTGAGAGTAATCCTAGTGAACCTAAATATGTATTTACAAAATGGGGTGTCGGTTATTTCTTTAAAGAATAACATTAAGGAGCCTGTATGTTAGATAAGATTAAAGACCACAGATTTTACAGAAGCTTAAAAAGATATATCGGCTTAACCGGAAAAGTACTTAGAAGTATGAAGTTTCGAATATTTATCATACTTTTGCTGATAGGAATTGTGCCTATAACAATTTTTCAGGGTGTAGTAAGAATACCTATTGAAAATGCAATGGTTAATACGAAGATAGACAGACTTTTGAGCCAGTGTAATATATTGAAGAACCATATAATAAGCGAAAATTATATGGAGACGAAAGAATCGCCTGCCATTGATGCGGAACTGTCGCAGTTATCGGCTATGTATGACGGTCGTGTTATGCTGATAGATAATAATTTTATGATTATAAAAGATACATATGTGATGGACGAAGAGAAAACAACTGTATCTGAAGAGATTATTAAATGTTATAAAGGCAAGAACGTTTCATATTACGATTCTAAGAAGCAGTATATTAAGATTATCTCATCTATTTCAAAGGATAATAAGAACGTATCAGGAATAATGTATGTAACATTTTCAACGAAAGATGTTGAGTATGCCATAGATAAAGTAGCCGAGAAAATGTATATTATTCAGACAATTTTAGCACTTGTGGTTGTTATATTTGCATTTTTCTGGTCAAGAAAATTAGTAAAACCATTCGATGAAATCGGTAATTCTTTTGAGAAAGTGTCGTTTGGATATTTTGATAATGAATTATCATTAAACGGATATACAGAGACAGAGAAACTGGCACAGGCATTTAACAGTATGCTTGGACGAATGAAGAAAATCGATGATTCGAGACAGGAATTCGTGTCAAATGTGTCGCATGAATTAAAGACACCTATTACATCTATAAAGGTTTTAGCTGATTCACTGATGATGCAGGAAGATGTACCAAATGAGATATATAAGGAATTCTTCGGTGATATTGTCAATGAAATCGACAGAGAGAATGAGATTATAACAGATTTACTTACACTTGTAAGGCTAGATAAGAAGAATACTAACTTAAATATTTCGCAGGTAAATATAAATGAGTTAGTGGAAATGATTCTTAAGAGATTAAAGCCTATCGCTGCTAAGAATAATATCGAACTCGTATTAGAGAGTTTCAGACCAATTCTTGCAGAAGTCGATGAAGTTAAGATAACAAGTGCAATAACTAATCTTGTGGAAAATGCAATCAAATACAATGTAATGGATGGCTGGGTAAGAGTTACATTGAATGCCGACCATAAATATTTCTTCATTAAAGTAGCTGATTCGGGAATAGGTATTCCTGATGAGTCACAGGAAATGGTATTTGAGCGTTTCTACAGAGTAGATAAGACAAGGGCAAGAGAGACCGGAGGTACAGGTTTAGGACTTGCCATTACTAAGAATATTATTATGCTTCATAACGGAGCAATCAAGGTATACAGTAAAGAGGGTGAGGGAACAACCTTTACTGTAAGAATTCCTCTTAATTATGTGAATGAGGAAAACAGATAGGAATGATTTAGAATATGAAACACAGATTAAAATTAAAAAGAGTATTTTCCTTAGTATTGATACTAATTATGATTATCTGTACATTTTCAGGTTGTTCAAAGAGCAGTAAACTCAAAAAAAACGGAGAAATTTATCTGTATTATACTAATAAAGACAGAACGAAGCTGATTTCTAAGACGTATAAGCCTGAAGGTGATGATACGATAGCGCAGGTAGAGGAAGTCTTAAATCAGATGAATACTCCGGTGAAAAAGAAGAACTTCATTACAGCCAAGCCTGAAAGCGTAGAGATATCAGGATATACATTATATGATAAGACAGTTAATATTGATTTTAGTTCATCATATTACGAGATGAGCAAGGTTACGGAATTATTATGCCGTTCAGCCATTGTGCTTAGTATTACACAGTTAAAAGGTGTTGATTATGTAATATTTACGGTAAACAGCCAGCCTCTTGTACTAGATGGTAATAATGAAATAGGAAGTATGAAGGCTGAAGATTTCGTGGCAGGAGAAGAATCGAATATTAATTCATTTCAGAATCTTAACATTGTAGTATATTATGCAGATAAAGACGGTAAAAATCTTGTAGCTGAGGAATATTCAGGTGTATATGATACAAATACTTCAGTAGAGAAGCTGATACTTGACAAGCTTATTAGCGGACCTGAATTAAACCAATATCAGAGAACAATACCATCTAACGTAAAGTTACTTAGTGTTATGACGAAAGATGGAATATGTTATGTGAATTTTGATAATTCATTTCTGACGGAGAGTACAGACGTATCACCGGAATTAGAGATTTATTCAATAGTCAATTCTCTTTGTGAATTAAGCTATATTAATAAAGTCCAGATAAGTATTAATGGTGAAACAAATGTTAAATTTAAAGATTCAATATCGTTAGAGTATACATTTACAAGGAATTTAGATATTGTAAAGTAGAGGTGAGATAAAATAAAACGGCCACTTGTTATAATGGCCGCAGCCTTGATAATTGGAGAATCAGCGGGAAGATTAACAGAAGCTAAAATGGGGTTAATAATTATTATAGAAATATGTATTATAGCCACCGGTTTACTGGTGGCTTTTGTAATTAACAGAATTAGCAGGATTAACAGACATTTCCTTAGGAGAAAAGTACGTTTAATTATTGTATACACAGGTATATTATGCCTTATAGTTAATATAGGTTTTGTTAAATATAGGAATTATAATGATAAGCTGCATAGTTTGGAAAATGGGTTAAGAGCACATGAAAGAGTGAGAGTATGCGGAAAGATAACTAAGTCAGAGGAAAAGAGCAATGGAATATATTATTACCTTGAAGATGCATACGTGTCAGGGAAGAATTATCAAAATAGTAATGTCAATATAATATTATATGTTAAAGATGAGGAAATAGAGGGTATTACAGGAGAGACGATAGATGCATATGCTAAGTATGACAGTTACAAAGTAGCAAGGAATAAAGGCGGATTTAATGAAAGAAAGTATTATTATGAATTAGGTATTGCGGGAAGATTTATTAAGGAAAATGATGATGAAGCATTTATAATTTCTAAAAGGGATATAGTAAGCACAGGATTATACAGATTAAAATGTCATTGCATAAATATACTTGATAAAATTACTCCTGCAAAGTATTTAGGTATCTACAAGGGAATATTGTTAGGTGATAAGTCTGATATAGAAAGTGATACGAGGTCACTTTATAAGATGGCAGGAATATCACATCTGTTAGCAATTTCTGGCTTACATATATCGCTTATAGGTTATTTTGTATACAAAACTTTAAGAAAGATAATGGGTTTATATCCATCAGGAATACTCACATTTACTATAATATTGTGCTATGGAAATATGATAGGTGAAAATATATCAGCTAAAAGAGCAATAATAATGTTTGGAGTCAGTCTGCTTGCCAAATTAATTGGAAGAACCTATGATATATTATCTGCTCTTACACTGGCATTTATAATAATAATATATACTAATCCGTTAGCAATATTTAATTCGGGTATGCTATTGTCATTCGGTGCAATTCTTGGAATTATATTACTTCACACGCCTTTAATGAGATTTCTTAAAATAAATAATAAGCTTATATCGTCATTTATGGCAAGCGAGATGATTAATACTGTCATAAGACCGATGTCAGCATATTTCTACTACGAGATATCAATGTATTCATCAGTTATCAATATAATCATAATTCCGTTTATGGGAATAATCGTGGTGTGTGGAATATTAGGAATAATACTAGGAAGTATAAGTATACATCTTGGCAGTGCTGTCATATGGATTGGGTGCAGAGTGCTTCAATTCTATGATTTTGTATGCAGGTTATTCCTAAAAATGCCATATGCAACGAGAATAGTCGGAATACCGGGGAATCTTAGGCTTGTGATATATTTTGGCTTATTGATTATAGCTGTGATATTATTGCATATTTATTTAATTAGATATGATGAAGCAGACAAAAATTATAAAGCAGATAGCTGTGATAAAACGCATAAATTTGATAATGGTATTAGAAATGATAAAACTTATATGAATAATAATGACTATAATACAGTGAATTATGAAGATATCGACACGTTTAAGGTCAGAAATATAAAGAGAATATCAGTATGTATGGTGCTTATACTTCTTAATGTTATCCTGTTATCTAACAATGTTAAAGGCGTCAGGATTAATATGCTTGATGTAGGTCAGGGAGACAGCATTTGTATTAATAATGCCGGAAATACCTTATTAGTTGATGCAGGCAGCAGTAGTGAGAAAGATATTACTAAATATACAATTCTTCCGTTTCTTAAGGCGAGTGGAATTGAGTGTGTGGATTATCTTATTATGACACATTCAGATATGGACCATATAAGTGGAATGAATGATTTAATGGAGTACAAATATAATGGCAGAAATTACGTGAAAAACATTATTGTTCCAAAGATTAGCGAAATAGTAATTGATGAAAACTATAGAAATATTATTTCCAAGGCTGAGAAAGAGAAGATAAATGTAATATATCTTGGTAAAGGAGATATTATTCAAATGAAAGGTATGCAGATAAGATGTCTGTGGCCTGAAGATAACAGAAAGCTTGATAAAAATGATTTATCCTTAACATTTTATCTTTCGGTATCTGAATCAGATTTTCGTATGTTATTTACCGGAGATTTGGGTGTGGAGGGTGAAAAAATGCTTATTAAATCAGGAATATCAGATAAGATAAACGTTTTAAAAACCGGTCATCATGGCTCTAATAATTCATCATCAGCAGAGTTTCTAAAGGCATTATCACCAGAGGTAAGTATCATTTCCTGTGGTGTTAATAACAGATATGGACACCCGGGACAAGACGCATTAAAGAGGCTTAAAGATATAGCTTCTGATATCTATGTGACTAAAGATACAGGAGAGATAGATATTCACGTAAATGAAAGAGGTTTTAAGGTTGAAACTTTTCTACATTAACATTATAATCTTAAGTATGGATAAATCTTAAATCGGAGGAAGATTCTTAAATGAAGAATATAATCAAAGATATAGAAAAGGGTGAGATTAAAAGGGCATATCTTATATATGGCGAAGAGAAGTATTTAGTCAGAAATATCAAGGATAAACTTATAAATGCTATCGTAAATGATGGAGATAATATGAATTTCTCTAAATTCTCAGGAAAAGATTGTAACGAAAAGCAGATAATTGACCTGGCAGAGACACTTCCATTCTTAGCACAGTACAGAGTTATACTTATGGAGGATACGGGGTGGTTTAAGTCTGCAAATGAAGATATGGCTAATTATATCGCCGAAATTCCTGAAGATACGGTATTAGTATTTATAGAAAATGAGGTTGATAAGCGTAATCGTTTGTATAAACAGGTTAAAAGTAATGGATATGTATGCGAATGTAGCAGAATGAATAAATCTGACCTTAGTAAATGGATACTGGTAAGGTTAAAGAAAGAAAATAAGAATATTACCAGAGACAATATGGATTATCTGTTAGATAAGCTTGGAGACGATATGGATAATATCACAAGCGAATTGGATAAATTGCTTAGTTATACGCTTAATAAGGACGTAATTACAAGAGAAGATATTGATAAGGTATGTATAAGCGAAATCAGTGGTAAAATATTCGAGATGGTCGATGCGATTGGTAATAAGAAGCAGAAAAAGGCACTTGATTTATACTATGATTTGATAGCTGTAAGAGAAGCCCCGATGAAGATTCTGTATATGTTAGCCAGACAGTTTAATATAATGTTACAGGTTAAGGAAATGCTTAATAACAGAGAAGCGGCAGCAGTAATAGCTAAAAATATGGGTATGCAGAATTTCGTGGTTAATAAGGCGATAGGACAGTGCAAGAATTTCACTTTACCTGTTATTAAAGATGCAGTTAATTATTGTCTTGAATTAGAAGAAGCTGTAAAACTTGGAAATATGAATGATAAAATGGCAGTTGAATTAATTATTGTTAAATATAGTGCTTAATTATGTTTAAAACTAAAGACCGGTACGATAAATCTTAGCTTTGATTTATCATACCGGCCTTTTAACATTATAATCTGGACATTATGTAAATAAAATAATATTGAAATTTGCGATTGTAGTTTATGGATGTATTTTAAAATAATCTATTTTTAGCTGAATATTATTCTTTATTACTTCTGTATTCATCAATAGATAGAATAAAAAACTGCCATACTACAAATAGCAGTATAGCAGTTCTGAATTCATATATTATAAGTACTAATTAAGAAAGTTTGTTAACAGCTGTTGCTAAACGAGAAACTTTTCTTGAAGCATTGTTCTTATGGTAAACACCTTTTGTACAAGCTTTATCGATTTCAACTGTAGCAGCGTTTAATGCAGCTAAAGCAGCTTCTTTATCGTTAGCATCGATAGCAGAGTAAACTTTCTTTACAGAAGTTTTAACCTTTGATCTGATAGCCTTGTTTCTTGCTGTTTTTGTTTCAGTAACTAAAATTCTTTTTTTTGCAGATTTAATATTAGCCAATCTGTCCACCTCCAAAATATATTCTGTTATTAGTATTTTGACTCTTTGAGAGAGAGTTAGGAGTCAATATCTATGCTTTACATCTTATAAGACGCGGACGTGTCAAATGTAAACATACTAATATAGTGTATAGTATAACTATATTTTTGTCAATAAGTATTTTGGTATATTTTAACGTATTTTTACAAAGAATAATTAAAAGTAAGTTAAATGTGTAGCAGGCGTTAGAATATAGCTTTTATCACAGGGCAGAATATGAAATTTTGTCTGCAATATTTTTTACATTTATAACGTTATAAGCCTGCAGAATGGAGAGTAAAGTGGCAGAATTCAAGATTAGAACAGACCTTGCCGTAGAATTAAAAGACGGAGTAAAGAGCAATAGGGATATTGAGGGAATAAGCATAGATGAAGAATATTTAGAAAATGGAAGTGTTAAAGTTACAAAGGTAGTAGTGGAAGATGAAAATGGAGCAAGATATATAGGAAAGCCAATGGGTAATTATATAACACTTGAAGCAAAGGAATTAGGAGAGGCAGACGATTCTTATCACAGAAATATTTCTAAATTACTTGCTAAATATTTAAAAGAAATATTACCCTGCAGAAATGGTGGAAAGGTATTAGTGGTTGGATTAGGAAACAGGGAGGCGACACCTGATTCGTTAGGACCAAGGGTAGTAGACAATATTTTCATTACAAGAAATATGAATGAATTATATGCACCGAGAGAAAAATTAGATAAATGTACAAGATTTGAAGTGAGTGGAATTGCACCGGGGGTTATGGCACAGACTGGTATGGAATCGGCTGAGATAGTCAAGGGTATTGTTAAGGAAATTAAGCCTGATGTGATTATAGCCATAGATTCGCTTGCGGCACGAAGTACAAGCAGATTAAATACTACGATACAGATTTCCGATGCAGGAATAAATCCCGGTTCAGGTGTAGGAAATCACAGGAGGGGACTTACAAGAGAAACGGTGGGCGTTCCGGTAATCGCAATAGGCATACCGACTGTAGTTGATGCTGCCACGATTGTTAACGATACAATGGAAAATCTTATGGAAATATTTGAAATGTCTGATAAACTTGTAAGTCTTGCAAAGACACTTAAGAATTTCTCTAACGAAGAAAAATACCAGCTTATCAAAGAAGTATTAGAGCCGGCTACCAGAGTAATGTATGTTACACCTAAAGATGTAGATGAAACAATCAAATATATTAGTTATACAATATCAGAGGGATTGAATATTATATGGAGTGGGAACATATAATGATTAGAGGACAAAGGTGTATTTCTAAATAATAAAAGTGGTAAGAGGCAAGAGGGGAATGAAAGGTAGGAAAAGTTATGTACTAACCATAATTATATATGGGTTAATTATATATATTATATTTAATTTCATTAATATGGGGACGAAGAAAATATTTTCTGACAGTATGCTTGAAAATATCGTGAAGAAATTCGCAAAAGAAAGCATATTGTCAGTGGGTTACATAACAAAAACGGATAATGATATACTGAATGAGAGCAATAAGGAGTTGACATTTTTATCGAAAATCATAAATGTATCAGCATATGATTATGCAAATGAGAAAATTGCAGTAAATACAGCGGAAAGCTTAGATATACGATGCTTTAGTTTAGAAAATACCAGAGAAGAAAGCAATATTGATAATGAAAATGATATAAATAATGATACTAATGACGGTAATAATGGCAAAAATAATAGCAATAATAATGGAAATAATAGTAGTAATAGTGGCAATAATAGCAATGATAAAAGTAATGGTAAAAGTGATAACGGAAATGATAACAATGGTAATACAAATGGAGATGGCCAGGGGAATACCACAGATAAAATAACAGATTCAAACGGACAGGATACCAATCAATCTGATAATAGTGTTGAGACAGCGGGACAGGAATTTAAGAAGCTACAGGATATTAAGACAGAGGACCTGACTTATGAGTATCTTATGAGTAAATTTTATACAGTTGTTTCAAGTACGACATTATATCCGGAAGATATTGATGCTAACAAATTAATGGCAATGGATATGAAGATGCAGACAGCAAGTAATATGCCTCAGATATTAATTTATCATACACATGGACAGGAGGCATTTGCAGACAGTGTAAGTGGAGATGTGAGCACTACTATAATAGGTGTTGGGGATTATCTTACGAAATTACTGACGGAAACATACGGTTATAATGTTATACATCTTAAAGATTCCTTTGATTATGTAAATGGTGTGCTTGACAGACATAAAGCTTATGATTATGCATATGAAAGAGTTGCACAGGTATTAGCAGAGAATCCTAGTATAGAAGTGGTAATAGATTTACATAGGGATGGTGTGAATGATAATCTGCATCTGGTTACGGAGGTCAATGGTAAGCAGACCGCTAAAATTATGTTCTTCAATGGAATAAGCAGGCTTAACAGTATTGGCGAAATAGGATATCTGTATAATCCGTATCGTGAACAAAATCTTGCTTTTAGTTTGCAGATGAAAGTTTTAGCTGAAGAGTATTTCACAGGGTTTACAAGGAAGAATTATATACAGGCATACCAGTATAATCTGCATTTAAGACCTAAATCAATGCTTATAGAGGCCGGAGCACAGACTAATACGGTTCAGGAGGAGTTAAATGCAATGGAACCTTTAGCGAAGTTATTAGATTTAGAATTAAAAGGTGAGAGATAAGAAGAGATTTTTATATAACTCAAATTTTGTATACATTCAACAGATATATACTTAAGGCGAGATGTCAGTCTATGCGCTCTATGACACACGCTTTCATATTCCTTAAGTCTGAGTATATAAAAAACAGTTCATATACATCTTATGAATAAGGAAATCATTGTATATGAACTGTAATATTTTAGTTTTTACCAGTGCTTCCGATACCACCGCGGTCAGCATTTTCTAATCTTTCAACTTCTTCAAATACTATCTGTGGCTGGTGTTTCTCAATTCTGAACTGGCATATTCTGTCGTTTGGCTCAATTACTGTGTCTCTGAGTGCGATAGCAGGGAAATAGAACCAGTCATTAGGACCGCAATAAGATTCATCTACGATACCCATTGAATTAGCCTGAATAATTCCAAAATTCTTAAATGTACTGCTGCGTGGAAGAATATGAGCTTCGTATCCGTCAGGAAGCTGCATTGCAACTCCGAGATGGATAAGCTTAAATTCACCTGCTTTTAATTCAACGCGTTCTGCTGAACGTAAATCTATCCAGTCAGACTTACCATCTATATATTCAAGCTTCTTGATATCATCATTTAAGTATTGTATTTTTATCTTTTCCATAAGTGACCTCGTTTCCTATATAATTTCAAAGTAATATTGTAGTATTTTATTAATATTTATTCTCAGGTGGTGTCCAGAGGACGATTTCACCTTTTTGTAAAGATTCCTGTACCATAATGGTTCTCTGGTTAGAAGAACCCTTGAATACAAGACTTACACTTTTAAGTTCTTCCATAAATTTACCGTCTACCATTACATCGAATCTGGCAAGTAATTCCTTAGTCTCAGGAATCTTGTCATACATTTTGCCTAGAATATCATCATCGAATCTAAAACCTGTGAAGCACCAGATGGTTTTGTCAGGATAAGTATCCTTAACACGTTTAACCAGTGGAAGAAGTGCTTTCTGGTTAACAGGCTCCATTGGTTCGCCACCAAGGAGTGTTAAGCCTGCGATATGAGGACTGTTAAGATATTCTATAATTGTATCAATTGTTTCATCAGTAAATGGTTTGCCGTAATTAAAATCCCACGCTTCTTCGTTAAAGCAGCCTTTACAATGATGATTACAGCCACTTACGAATAAAGAGATTCGTATTCCGGGACCATTTGCAACATCATATTGTTTTATATCTGCATAATTCATAATACATTTAACCTTTCTAAAGCTTAAGAATCAGATATCTTATATTTTAGATATAATTATAATTTTAGATATATTAGATATGAAGAACTCTTGCATTAATTTCCTTAGTCTTACCGACATTCCAGAAATTTTCACCAAGATATCCACATGTACGTCTTGTAACATTCATCTTAGAATGGTCTTTGTTGTGACATTGTGGACATTCCCATTCTAAATCATCATTAATTATAATTTCGCCATCAAAACCGCATACGTGACAGTAGTCAGATTTGGTATTAAATTCAGCATATTGTATATTATCGTAGATAAATTTAACGATTTCTTCTAATGCCTGTAAGTTGTTACGCATATTTGGTATCTCAACGTAAGAAATAGCACCACCAGAAGAAATCTTCTGGAACTGGCTTTCAAATTTGAATTTAGAAAATGCATCGATTTTCTCGCGGACATCAACGTGATAAGAGTTAGTGTAGTAACCTTTATCAGTAACATCTGGAATATCACCGTATTTCTGTTTATCAATTCTTGCAAATCTATAGCAGAGACTTTCAGCAGGAGTTCCATATAGACCAAAGCCGATACCTGTATTTTCTTTCCAGGTGTCTGTAGCTGCACGAAGTCTGTTCATTACTTTAAGTGCGAATTCAAGCCCTTTTGGATCAGTATGTGACACACCTGTCATTAACTTAGTTACTTCGTATAAACCGATGTAGCCAAGAGAAATAGTAGAATATCCGTCATGTAATAATTTATCAATAGGTTCGTCTTTATCAAGTCTTGCAATAGCACCATACTGCCAGTGAATTGGGCTTACATTAGATAAAGTACCCTCTAATGCATGGTGTCTGCACATTAATGCTTCAAAACAAAGAGATAATCTCTCTTCCATTAATTGCCAGAATACTTCCTCGTCACCATTTGCAATTATACCTATCTGAGGAAGATTAAGACTTACAACACCCTGATTAAATCTTCCCTCCCATTTATAGTTGCCATTTTCATCTTTCCATGGACTTAAGAAGCTTCGGCACCCCATACAGCTAAATACATTGCCTTCATAATTTTCACGCATTTTCTTAGCTGAAATGTAGTCAGGATAAAGTCGTTTAGAAGAACATTTTACAGCTAATTTGGTAATGTAATCATATTTACCGCCTTTAAGACAGTTATGCTCGTCTAATACATATATTAATTTAGGAAATGCAGGAGTAACATATACGCCTTTTTCATTTTTAATTCCCTCAAGGCGCTGTTTTAAAATCTCTTCTATAATCATTGCATTTTCTTCGATATATTCATCATCTTTATCAAGGTTAAGGAACAGAGTAACGAATGGTGACTGGCCGTTAGTAGTCATCAATGTGTTAATCTGGTACTGTATAGTCTGCACACCTGAACGTAATTCATCATATAATCTGTCGTTAATGAACTGCTCCATAAGTTCAGGAGATATCTTACCGGCATATTTAGATTCGTAATGTTTCTTATATTTTTCACGACTTTTGCGTAAATATTTACCTAAATGTCTTATATCAACAGATTGTCCGCCATACTGGCTTGAAGCAACAGCAGAGATAATCTGTGTCATAACAGTACAAGCAACCTGAAAGCTCTTTGGACTCTCGATTAATTTAGCATTCATAACTGTACCATTATCAAGCATATCTCCTATATTAATAAGGCAGCAGTTAAAGATTGACTGAAGAAAATAATCAGCATCATGGAAATGTAATACACCATCTTCGTGAGCTTTTACAATCTTCTCAGGAAGAAGTACACGTTTAGTTAAGTCTTTAGATACTTCACCGGCAATCAAATCTCTCTGTGTAGAGGCAATAATTGCATTTTTGTTGGAATTTTCTTCCATAACATCTTTATTACTATTCTTAATAAGGCTTAGAATTGATTCATCGGTTGTATTAGCCTTACGAACCATTTCTCTTGTATAACGGTAAATAATATATGTTTTAGCAAGAACGAATTTCTTCTCCTGCATAAGTTTCTGTTCAATGATATCCTGGATATCTTCGACCTGCATCTCTGCTAAACCACGATTTTCAATAGAAGCAACTATGTTATAAATTTTGTCTTCTGAAATCTGCTCATATGGTTCAACTTCGTCATTTGCTTTCTGAATGGCAATAACAATTTTGTTGCGGTCATAATCGACATGTCTGCCGTCTCGCTTAATTACCTTCATTTTTTCTGTTCCTCCTTGAAATATGTCTGTAAATTTTTCTTTTCATTTTACAATACAGTATAAAATATATGTTTTATATAGTTATATTTTCGGAATTATTAATAAATATATACGAAAATATAATGTGGTAATTATTAAAAAATATTGTATTTTCGCCCGATGCGACGAAACGTATTAATTATAGCATTAGTAAAATAATTTGTCTATAACAAAACACTAAATATTGATTAACATAAAAATGCAGATACAAGATATTGTATATAAAATGTAAACCAGAAGAATAACGTAATATCGGGGAAAATGCGTATAAGTGCAATAAGTGGTATGGTTAAAAAGATAAAAACTGGCTATTTAAAAAAAGACATTTTATGATATTCTTTAAAAAATAAATAATACATATAACTAAGTTACGGAATAACTAAGTTAAGGATTGGAGAGAAAATATATGGAAAACATTGCTAAAAAAGAAAAAAGTGTTTCAACAACATCTGAGAAGATAAGAGAACTGGCTATTGATGCGGTATTTATCGCACTTACTTATGTATTTACTGCATTTATTAACATTAAGCTTCCTATAGCAGCTAATGGCGGACTTATCCACCTTGGAAATATTCCGCTCTTTATAGCAGCTATTGTATTTGGCTGGAAAACAGGTATGATTGCAGGTGGAATTGGTATGGGACTTTTTGATATGATATCAGGTTTCTGGGCTACATGGGCTCCATTTACACTTGTTATCGTTGGTTTAATGGGATTTGCAGTTGGTAAGATTACAGAGAAACGTAATTCGTATGTTGTAAACCTTATTGCAATTATCGTGGCAGCAGTTATCAAGGTTGTTGGATATTACATTGCAGAAGGCGTTATCTATGGAAACTGGGTTGCACCTGTAAGCTCAATTCCTGGAAACCTTGTCCAGATAGGTGTGGCAGCAATTATTGTACTTCCTATATCTGTAAGACTTAAAAAAGCAGCAGCCAAAATATTTGCTACAAAATAGGAAAAATAATAAGCTGACAAAACATAGATTATGATAACAGCGAAAATGATAGTGGAAAATATTATCTAGCAGTGCTTCAGCACTAATAAAAATAACGAGCGACAGGCTTAGAAAAGAGGAATTCTATGTATAAGATTATGACTCCCGGACCAACACAGGTTGCCGAGAATGTAAGAATGGCAAGAATGAAAGAATGTACCAACCCTGATTTGGATACATCATTTTGTGAATTTTATAAAGAAACATGTGAACTTATAAGTGAACTTCTTGGAACTAAGAATGAAACATTAATTCTCGGTGGAGAGGGAATCTTAGGCTTAGAAGCAGCGTGTGCAAGCCTTACAGAACCGGGCGATAAAGTATTAGTTATCGACAATGGTCTGTATGGAAATGGTTTTAAAGATTTTGTTACAATGTATGGCGGAGTACCTACAATGTACACAGTTGATTATAAAAACACAATTAATATAGAAGATTTAGAAAAATTCTTAGAGAAAAATCATGATTTTAAATATGCTACAGTAGTGCATTGTGATACACCAAGTGGTATGTTAAATGACATTTCAAGAATTTGCCCTCTATTAAAGAAATACGGAATAATGACAGTAGTAGATTCGGTATCGGCAATGTTTGGCGAATATGTAAATGTTGATGAATTCCAGATTGATTTACTGTGTGGCGGCTCCCAGAAAGCAGTATCAGCACCTCCGGGACTTACATTTGTGGTAATAAGTGATGATGCTAAAAAGGCAATGCATAACAGAAAGACACCGATTGCCGCATTTTATGCTAATCTTACAATATTTGACGGATATTATGAAAAGAAATGGTTCCCTTATACAATGCCAATAAGTGATATATATGGACTAAGAGTGGCATTTGATAATATCAAGAATGATAAAGATATTTTAAAGAGACACGCACAGGTAGCTGATAAGGTAAGAACAACTCTTAAGGAAGCAGGCTTTACATTCTATCAGAATTCAGGATTTTCTAATACAGTAACAGTATTTAATGTGCCGGAGGGAATGACAGCAGATTATATATTAGAAGAAATGAAGAAAAGATATGGTATTATGCTTGCCGGTTCGTTTGGCGAATTCGAGGGAAAAGTAATAAGAATCGGACATATGGGTGAAAATGCTTATATGGATAAAGCCGATGAAGTTCTTAAGGGAATTATGGAGATTTGTGGAAAGTAGTAAGTAAATAGATGATTTAAGCCGAGTTATTCAGTTGGTGAGTAACTTGGCTTTTTGTATCTCAAAAGGCTAAATAATATAAAACGCAAAAAAGAGGCTTGTAAATATTTTATAAATGATATTAGTATAATGAAAAAAGAAAATTCTTGATATTTATAAATAAAAATGCTAGAGTCTATTGTGAAAATTCTGGAATTGCAGGAAGAGAAATATTATACAGATTAATATATAGAAAATGAAGAATAGGAGGCTGCATAATGAAAAACAATATTATTTATCATGGAAGTAATGTAGAAGTACCTAATCCAAAGATTCTTGCCTACTCATCAGATTGTATTCTGTACAGAAGAGGCATTACAGACATTGCATTTTGAAGGGAGTGTAACATTATGACAAATATATATTTCCCTGATGAAAAAATAAAGATAAATGATTTATATTTTATATGTTATATGATTGAGCGTGTTGCACGTAGAATTCATCAGAAAAATAAATATGTAGTGAATACTATTGGTAAGGAAGCATTAGAGCATCTGATTAGTGTGGCTAATGTTCTTCATTGCGAAAACCCTTTACAGATAGAGGATGACTGGATAGAGGAATATCATTTGGTGGAGGGTGACTTTGATATTACAGCGGTTGATAAAGAATTAGCAGAGAGAATACCGACAGCCTTGGAAATGGGTAAAGTATATCAAAGACTCATCTCTGATACAGCAATTCCTGGTGAGGATTACGTTGACGGAATTATCAGAGTATATAATAATGAAATTTGCGATACCATTGATAATTACAATTGTAGTGCATTTTACGAACCATCATATGTAATTGCAAGAGCTTACCAAAATGGTGGATTTTAATATTAGAGAAAGAAGGCAAAGAAATATGGCTTGGAATGATTTAGTGGAGTTACTAAAGGGGCATAAGACTTATTTACAGACACATAATTTCCCGGATCCTGATGCGATAGCGAGTGCATTTGGTATGCAGCAGTTCCTAAAGAAACATGGTGTTGAGACAACATTATGCTATTGTGGGGCAATTGACAAGATATCGACAAAGAAGATGCTTACGGAATTCGGAATTGATATTAAGGAATACAGTCAGATTACTGATATGCAGGAAGAGGATTATATAGTAACAATTGACGGACAGAAATATAATTCGAATTTCACTGATTTACCGGGAGATGAAGTAGCCTGTATAGACCATCATCCAACCTTTATAGAATGTACTTATAGATATAAAGATGTAAGAATAGTCGGTTCGTGTGCAACATTAGTAACCGAATATTATGTAGAAAGCGGAACGCCAATGGATAGAAATGTTGCATCAGCATTAATGTATGGACTTAGAATGGATACAGCTTCACTTACAAGAGGTGTAACAGAATTAGATATAGAAATGTTTGGATACTTATATAAATATGCTGATAATGACAAGATAACCAAATTCTACATTAATAATATGGAAATGTCTGATTTAAAAGCATATGGTGCTGCAATTGAGAACATAAACGTTATTAACGGAATTGGCTTTGCTCATATTCCATTTGATTGTAATGATGGACTTATAGCTATGATTTCAGATTTTATCTTATCTTTAAATGAGGTGAGCGTCTGTATAGTATATGCTGACAGGAATGGCGGATATAAGTTATCAGTACGAAGCGTTGATGAAAATGTACATTCGGGCAAGCTTACAGCAGAAGCATTGAAAGGAATCGGTGACGGAGGAGGACATTCATTTATGGCAGGTGGAGTTATCTATAGTGACATAGATGAACATATAAAAGATAATATAGAAGCAGAAGTTCAAAAGAGATTTTTAAATGCAGTAAATAAAGGCTGCGAAAATGTAAGATAAACGAAAAATAATAAAAAATAATAAATATAAAATTTTTTTAAAATTGGTGTTGACAAATGAAAACTCAAGTGCTATCTTATGGATATGAAGTAATTAGCACTCTAATCGAGTGAGTGCTAATAACAAACATCATAACACATGAAATGCATCATGAAAGGAACGGTGTACATGGAACTTGATGAAAGAAAACTCAAGATACTTAATGCAGTTATCAAAAGTTATCTTAATACCGGAGAGCCGGTTGGTTCAAGAACAATATCTAAAGAGACAGATTTGAATCTGAGTTCAGCAACCATTAGAAATGAAATGGCAGACTTAGAGGAGATGGGTTACATTGTTCAGCCACATACATCTTCGGGAAGAATTCCAACCGATGCAGGCTATCGACTATATGTTGATAAACTTATGGAAGATAAGGCAAATGAATTAGACTTAAAAGAGAAAAATCTCAATGATATGAAAGATTTTCTTAATGAAAAAGTCGAAAAGGTCGAGGAATTACTACAGAATACAGCAAAGCTTTTAGCTACGAATACTAATTATGCGACGATGATTACGACACCGGTTGCAAGAAATTCCAGAAAGCTAAAGTTTGTACAGTTATCTTTAATTGAAGAAGATAAATTGTTATGTGTAGTGGTAACTGAAGGCAACATAATTAAGAATAGAATTATCACTCTCAAGGAAAGCTTAGATAGTGAGACGATATTAAAACTTAATATTTTGTTTAACAGTAGTCTTAACGGATTGGCACTTGAAGAGATGAACATTGGTTTGATTTCTAAGATGACAGGAAGTGCACCGGAACATATGGAATTAGTAAGAGACATAATAGATGCAATTGGTTTAGCTCTTGCTAATGAAGATGATTTCAAGATATATACAAGTGGTGCAACGAACATTTTCAAATATCCTGAGCTTAGCGAAAGCAGTACAGCGAGTGAGATAATAAGTACATTTGAAGAAAAACAACTGCTTACAAGTCTTATAGATAAAAATGATGAGACAGATGATAAGAAAGAAATTCAGGTATACATTGGAAATGAGACTCCGGTACAGACTATGAAAGATTGCAGTGTAGTAACCGCAACCTATGAAATAGAAGATGGAGTCAGAGGAACAATCGGTATTATCGGTCCGAAGAGAATGGATTACGAAAAAGTAGTTGAAACTCTTAAGACTGTTAAAACACAATTAGATGAGAAATTCAAAAAGCAAAATGAATAGGAAAGGTGGTATATAATAAGTGGCAGATAATAAAATAGATAAAGATAATATAGATAAAACAGAGGAAGTGGTTGAAGAAACAGCAGAAGATGTAACAGAAGAAGTTACAGATGATGTGACAAATGAAACTGAGAATCCTGGAGCAGAAGCTGTAGAAAATGAAACAGCAGATGAAGATAACAGCCAGGATTCAAAAGAGGGTGAAAAGAAAGGATTCTTCAAAAAAGATAAGAAGAAAGATAAAAAAGATGAATTAATTGAAGAACTTACTGATAAATACAAGAGAACATTTGCAGAGTTTGATAACTTCCGTAAACGTTCAGAAAAAGAAAAATCAGCTATGTATGAAGTCGGAGCAAAAGATGTGATTGAAAAGATTTTACCTGTAGTTGATAACTTTGAAAGAGGTTTCAAAGCAGTTTCAGAAGAAGAATTAGCAACACCTTTTGCAGAAGGAATGGATAAGATTTACAAACAGTTATTAAAGACTTTAGAAGACCTTGGTGTTAAAGAAATCGAAGCCGAGGGCAGTGAATTTGATCCTAATCTTCATAATGCGGTAATGCATGTAGAAGATGAAGAGTTAGGTGAGAATGTTGTAGCTGAAGTATTACAGAAAGGCTATATGTATAGAGATTCAGTAGTACGCCACAGTATGGTTAAGGTTGCAAACTAAACAGACAATTGCAAAATATAATGGCTTAGAATTAATTTGATAATAGCATAGCAGATACATTATCTGACAGGTATTTTGCAAATAATATATAGATTATTAAAGACATTAACACAATTTTAGAAAATCAGAAAATTCATTATTTAGGAGGAATTAATTATGAGTAAAATTATAGGTATTGACTTAGGAACAACAAACTCATGTGTAGCAGTTATGGAAGGTGGTAAACCTACAGTTATTGCTAACCAGGAGGGACTTAGAACTACACCATCAGTTGTAGCATTTACAAAGACAGGAGAAAGACTTGTAGGTGATCCTGCAAAACGTCAGGCTGTTACAAATGCAGAAAAGACTATTTCTTCTATTAAGAGACATATGGGTACAGATTATAAAGTAACTATTGATGATAAGAAATATTCTCCACAGGAAATTTCAGCAATGGTTCTTCAGAAATTAAAAGCAGATGCTGAAGGATATCTTGGAGAAAAAGTAAGCGAAGCAGTTATCACAGTTCCTGCATATTTCAATGATGCACAGAGACAGGCAACAAAAGATGCAGGTAAGATTGCAGGACTTGAAGTTAAGAGAATTATCAACGAGCCAACAGCAGCAGCTTTAGCATATGGTCTTGATAATGAAAATGAACAGAAGATTATGGTATACGACTTAGGTGGTGGTACATTTGATGTATCTATTATCGAAATCGGTGATGGTGTTATCGAAGTTCTTGCTACAAATGGTGATACAAGACTTGGTGGTGATGACTTTGATGAACATTTAACAACATATATGATTAATGAATTTAAGGCTCAGGAGGGTGTTGACTTAAGCACAGATAAGATGGCACTTCAGAGATTAAAAGAAGCAGCAGAAAAAGCTAAGAAAGAATTATCTTCAGCAGCCAGCACAAACATCAACCTTCCATTCATTACAGCAGTTAATGGCGAGCCAAAGCATTTTGATATGACATTAACAAGAGCTAAATTCGATGAATTAACACATGACTTAGTTGAAAGAACAGTTATTCCTGTTCAGAACGCATTAAAAGATGCCGGACTTAATATGTCAGATATTTCAAAAGTATTATTAGTTGGTGGTTCAACACGTATTCCTGCTGTACAGGATAAAGTTAAACAGTTAACAGGTAAAGAGCCTAACAAGAGCCTTAACCCAGATGAATGTGTAGCACTTGGTGCATCAATCCAGGGTGGTAAATTAGCCGGAGATGCAGGCGCAGGTGATATCTTACTTCTTGATGTAACTCCACTTTCACTTAGTATTGAGACAATGGGTGGCGTAGCAACAAGATTAATCGAGAGAAATACTACAATTCCTACAAAGAAGAGCCAGATATTCTCAACAGCAGCAGATAACCAGAGTGCAGTTGATATCAACGTACTTCAGGGTGAAAGACAGTTTGCTAAAGATAACAAGAGTCTTGGTCAGTTCAGACTTGATGGTATCCCACCAGCAAGAAGAGGTGTTCCACAGATTGAAGTTACATTTGATATTGATGCAAACGGTATCGTAAATGTATCAGCTAAAGATTTAGGAACAGGTAAAGAACAGCATATTACAATTACAGCAGGTTCTAATATGTCAGATGCAGAAATAGATAAAGCTGTTAAAGAAGCAGCAGAATTCGAAGCACAGGATAAGAAACGTAAGGAAGCAATTGATACAAGAAATGAAGCAGATTCAATGGTATTCCAGACACAGAAAGCTCTTGATGAAGCAGGAGACAAGATTGATCCTAACGAAAAAGCATCAGTTGAAGCAGATTTGAATGCACTTAAAGAATTAGTTGAGAAATCTAATCCTGAGAATATGACAGATGCAGAAGTTGCAGATATCAAAGCAGCACAGGAAAAATTAATGACAGGTGCTCAGAGCTTATTCGCTAAAATGTACGAACAGGCACAGGGAACAGCAGGTGCAGGTCCTGATATGGGCGGTGCAGCTAGTCAGGCAGATACAGGTGCTAATGACGATGTAGTTGATGGAGATTACAAAGAAGTTTAATTAGAATAAGCAGGTCTGGCAGGGTATTTAATACCATGCCAGATTTCTTAGTTTCGCTTTGGAATGGAGAGAATTATGGCAGATAAAAGAGATTACTATGAAGTGCTTGGCGTTGACAAGAATGCTGATGATGCAGCGATAAAGAAAGCGTATCGAGTACTTGCTAAGAAGTATCATCCGGATACTAATCCCGGTGATAAAGAAGCTGAAGCAAAGTTTAAAGAGGCAAGTGAGGCATATGCAGTTCTTAGTGACCACGAAAAGAGACAGAAGTATGACCAGTTTGGCCATGCAGCATTTGATGGCTCAGGTGGTGCAGGAGCAGGTGGCTTTGACTTCAATTTCGAAGATATGGGAGATATTTTCGGTGATATATTCGGAGGAATGTTTGGTGGCGGAAGAAGCCAGCGAAACAGCAATGGACCACAGAAAGGTGCTAACTTAAGAACAAGTGTAAGAGTTACATTTGAAGAGGCAGCATTTGGATGTGAAAAAGAGATAGAACTCACATTGAAAGATGAATGTACAACTTGCCATGGAACAGGAGCGAAAGCAGGAACAACACCTGTTACATGTACAAAATGTGGTGGTAAAGGTCAGATTGTATTTACCCAGCAGTCATTATTCGGAATGGTGAGAAACGTACAGCCTTGTCCTGAATGTAAAGGAAAAGGTAAGATAATTAAAGAAAAATGTCCTGATTGTTACGGTACAGGATATAAGAGCAGCAGAAAGAAGATTCAGGTTTCTGTTCCTGCCGGTATTGATAATGGTCAGAGTATCAGAATCAGAGGAAAAGGTGAACCAGGAATTAATGGTGGTGAAAGAGGCGATTTATTAGTAGAAGTAGTTGTATCACGTCACCCTATATTTGAAAGACAGGATTACACAATTTATTCAACCTCTCCAATTACTTTTGCACAGGCTGCAATGGGTGGAGATGTAAGAATTAAGACAATTGATGGTGACGTCTTATTTAACATTAAACCGGGTACACAGACTAATACAAAGATTAGATTAAAAGGCAAAGGTATACCTACTCTTAGAAATAAACAGGTACGTGGTGACCATATTGTTACACTTATAGTTCAGGTACCTGAGAGAATGACAGCAGAACAGAAAGAAGCTCTTAAAGCATTTGATGATGCGATGGGCGGAAGTCTTAATGTTGGCAAGGAAGAAAAAGATAAGACCAAAGAAGAAAAGAAGAAAAAAGGTATATTTGATAAAATAAAAGATTCACTGTAAGAGATATAACATAAGAAATATAATTATAATAACAATGAGAGTCCATATATGATGCATATATGGGCTTTCTTGTGTTAAAAATATGGTTGTTTGTTTCATGTGAAAGTGGATAATATTTATGGCAGATGAGAATTCGCTTGCGTGAATTCTTATCTTTACAATAAATTAGCCGTAAATACTTACAAATATGACTATATATGTGTTTGATTAAAATAAATGGTTTGCAATGGCTTTTTCTTTGTGTTAAAGTATAATAATGGCGAAAGAATCATTAAATTTATGATTGAATTACGAAAAGTGATAAGATATACACATTTTCGAGCAGAAAATGTATGATAAATCTAAATAAATCTTTCAAGATATAAGTTTGGTGATTACGAATAGAGGAAAAGAAAATACGAAAGGAATAGTCTGTTACAGACAGATAATCAGTTATGGAAAAAGTAGAAAACAGATACGTGGTTGGTGGCAAGGTTGATATGAATAAAGTTCATATGAGACCGATTGATGAGGTTAACGGATACCAGATCAGACCGGGTTTATATGAAATGTATGGAGCGACGGCGATTCCGGGCGGCGTTAATTTTACTGTGCAGTCAACTAATGCGACTTCTTGTGAGTTGTTGCTTTTTAAACCTAGGGAAAGTGAACCATTTGCAACGATTAAGTTTCCAGAGAAATATAAAATCGGAAATGTATATTCAATGATAGTATTTAAGTTAAATATTGAAGATTTTGAATATGCATACAGGTTAGATGGACCATACGAACCTAATAAGGGAATTATTTTCGATAAGAGTAAATTCTTATTAGACCCTTATGCAAAGGCTGTAACAGGACAGAGCGTATGGGGAAGTCCTGTTGGAGATAACTGCTATAAAGCAAGAGTAGTTAAAGACGACTTTGACTGGGGAGACTTTGCTAATCCATTGATTCCTATGGACGATTTAATTATATATGAGTTGCATGTGCGTGGCTTTAGTAAAGATGCTTCATCAGGAATTGACGAGAAAGAGAGAGGAACTTTTGAAGCATTAAGAAAGAAGATTCCATATCTGAAAGAATTAGGTATAAATGCGGTTGAACTTATGCCGATATTTGAATTCGATGAGACAAGAGACAGAAGAGAAGTTAACGGAGAAGTATTATTAGATTATTGGGGATATAATCCTATAAGTTTCTTTGCACCTAATACAAGCTATTCTTCAAAATTAGAATTCAACAGAGAGGGTAATGAATTAAAGAAACTTATTAAAGAAATGAATGAAAATGGCATAGAAGTATTCTTAGATGTTGTATTTAACCATACGGCAGAGGGAAATGAAAAAGGACCATATATTTCATTTAAAGGTTTTGATAATAATATATACTATATGTTAACACCTGACGGATATTATTATAACTTTAGCGGTTGTGGCAACACACTTAACTGTAATAATCCTATTGTACAGCAGATGATACTTGAATGTCTGAGATATTGGGTTATCAATTACAGAATCGATGGTTTCAGATTCGACCTTGCTACAATTCTTGGTAGAAATGAAGATGGCTCACCTATGAGTAAGCCACCGCTTTTACAAAGTCTTGCATTTGACCCGGTTTTAGCAGATGTTAAGTTAATTGCCGAGGCATGGGATGCAGGTGGATTATATCAGGTAGGAACATTCCCATCATGGAATCGATGGTCAGAATGGAACGGAAGATACAGAGATGACATTAGAGGTTTTCTTAAAGGTGACAGTGGACTTGCTTATGTTGCATCTAACCGTATCACAGGTTCTACGGACTTATATGACGAGCATTTAAGAGGAAGTAATGCATCGGTTAACTTTATAACCTGCCATGATGGTTTCACATTATATGATTTATATTCTTACAATAATAAGCATAATGAGGCAAATGGCTGGAATAATACTGACGGAACAAATGATAATCTAAGTTGGAACTGTGGAGCCGAGGGTGAAACAGATGATAAAGAAGTAATGAAGCTCCGTAAGAGAATGATTAAAAATGCCTGTACAGTGCTTATGTTAAGCCGAGGAATACCGATGTTTTTCGCTGGTGATGAATTCTGTAATACAGCATATGGTAATAATAATGCATATTGTCAGGATAATAAAATATCGTGGCTTGACTGGACACTTTTAGAGAAGAATAAAGATATATTTAATTTCTTCAAATCAACGATAGCATTTAGAAAGAATAACAATGTATTAAGAAGAAATGGACATTTCTGTTCACTTGGTTTTCCGCCGGTAAGTACCCATGGTGTGAAGGCATTTGAAAACAGATATGATTCTAATACTAAATATATCGGTGTAATGTTTGCAGGAAGAAGCGAAGATGAGAATAGTGAAGATGAGATTATCTATATGGGCGTTAATACATTCTGGCAGCCTATGAATATAGAACTTCCACCACTTGCAGGCAAATATAAATGGCAGATTATTATTAATACAATGGATGAAGCAGGCTATATAGAAGATAAGGCAATATTCTTAATTGGTAACCAGTTTGAAATTCCTGAGAGAACAGTTGTGGTATTTAAAGCAGTTTAAAATGAAATTGGAATAGTGTGAAAAATAATGCTGATGCGATTATTTTTCACACAGCTATTTGTTTCGGAGCGAAAGCAAATAGCCATTATGGCATATGAGAAATCGCCTACGCGAATTTCTCATCGCCTCCTCGCGAATAATTCGCTCGGAAATGAGGATAATGTGAAAAATAATGCTGATGCGATTATTTTTCGCACAGCTAAATGTGCCGCAGACGTCACATTTAGCCCTTATCGCAGAGCAAAATCTGAAATTTTGCTCGCGATTCCTACGACGTAAACGTCTGCGGAATGGAGATAATATGCAGTGGAAGAAATTTACGCTTGAGACAACAACGGATGCTGTTGATTTAGTCAGTGGTGCATTAATGGAAGCAGGAATCGACAGTTTTGAAATAGAAGACAAGAAGCAGATTAGTGAAGCTGAGAAAGAAGCTATGTATATAGATATACTTCCGGAGTTAGTAGATGATGGAGTAGCAAGAATAATATTCTATATGGATATTGATACAAGTGCTAAAGAAGAGCATGAGATTCTTGATAACATTAATACACAGCTTGAGGAGTTGAGAACATTTGTAGATGTTGGTTCAGGCAAGATAACAGAGGGAACAACAGAGGACAAGGATTGGATAAATAAATGGAAAGAATTCTTTAAACCATTTGCAATTGATGACATTTTAGTAAAGCCAACCTGGGAAAATGTAGAAGATACTGATAAATATAAGATGGTAATTGAAATTGATCCGGGAACAGCATTTGGAACAGGACTTCACGAGACAACACAGCTTTGTATAAGACAGCTTAGAAAATATATAACAAATGATACGAATCTCTTAGATGTAGGCTGTGGAAGTGGAATCTTATCAATTATCGGAAGAAAATTAGGTGCTAAAAATGCATTTGGAATCGATATAGACGAAGCTGCGGTAACAGCATCAATTGAGAATGCTAAGGTTAATGGTGTAGACAATAATATTGAATTTATCGAGGGAAATATTATTGATGATAAAGAAATTAAAGATAAGGCAGGATATGAGTGTTACGATATAGTGGTTGCTAATATTTTAGCAGACATAATAATTCCTTTATCTAAAGTAATTGCACCACATCTTAAGAAAGGTGGATTATTCATTACATCAGGAATTATTTATAATAAAGAGGCTGATGTGGTAAAGGCAATAGAAGAAAATGAGCAGTTAGAAGTTAAAGAGATAACCAGACAGAAAGACTGGGTAAGTGTAACTGCTGTTAGAAAATAATTGGAGGATTAAGGTGCATCATTTTTTTGTAACAGAGAATCAGGTTAATACAGAGAATAAAGAGATAATAATTACCGGAAGTGACGTTAATCATATTATTAATGTGCTTAGAATGAAAGCTGGTGAAGAAGTATTAATAAGTGATGGCAACGGAAATGATTATCTTGGCAGGATTAGAGACGGTTCAGATAGAGATAAAGTGTTAGTGGATATCACTGATGAGAAATACGAGGGTTCTGAATTGCCATCTAAAATATATCTTTTTCAGGGATTGCCAAAGAGTGATAAGATGGAAATGATTATACAAAAAGCTGTTGAGCTAGGTGTATATGAAATTATTCCTGTAGCTACGAAGAGGGCAGTAGTGAAGTTAGATGCTAAAAAAGAAAGTGCAAAGCTTAAGAGATGGAATGGTATCTCTGAAAGTGCAGCAAAACAGTCCAGAAGAAGTATAATTCCTAAGGTAAATAATGTTATGAGCTTCAAAGAAGCGATAAATTATGCAAAAACACTTGACATAAATTTAATTCCGTATGAAAATTACAAGGATATGTCTGAAACTAAGGAAGTCATTGCAAATGTGAAGAAGGGAATGTCGGTCGGAATATTTATTGGACCTGAGGGTGGCTTTGATGAAGCAGAAATAGATGCGGCAGTAGAATCAGGCATTAACAGAATTTCATTAGGAAAGAGAATATTAAGAACGGAGACAGCAGGATTAATGATAGTCTCTGTATTAATGTTTAAATTAGAAGATTAATTATAAAATTAGTCATTAGTTTATTAAGTAATTAATTAAATTATTTATGCATTTATTAATTAAGTTATACATTCATTAAATTATTTATCAGATGGAAAATTATACAAAATATTATACAGAAAGGTACGAAAATGGAAGCATATTTAGACAATTCCGCAACAACTAAAGTATTTGATGAAGTCAAAGACATAATGGTAGAGACGATGTTAAAAGATTATGGTAATCCGTCCTCTATGCATCTTCGAGGAGTTGAAGCGGAGAAGTATGTGAAAGAAGCAAGAGAAAATATAGCTAAGACACTTAAAGTTGATGAGAAAGAGGTAGTATTTACATCAGGCGGAACAGAGTCTAATAATATGGCTATCATAGGAACTGCATTAGCTAATAGAAGAGCAGGTAATCACATAATCACTACAGCGGTTGAGCATGCATCGGTTCATAATACAATGGAATTTTTAGCTGAACAGGGCTTTAGGATAACATATCTTCATGTAAATGAAGCAGGCGTTATTAATATAAAAGAGTTAGAAGATGCGATATGCGATGATACAATTCTTATATCAGTTATGTATGTTAATAATGAAATCGGTTCAGTGATGCCAATTAGTGAGATAGCCGGAGTGATAAAGGCTAAGAAGCCTGATATAATCTTTCATGTAGATGCAATACAGGCATATGGTAAATATCACATTTATCCTAGAAGAATGGGTATAGACCTGTTATCGGTAAGTGGACATAAGATTCATGGACCTAAGGGTTCAGGTTTTCTTTATGTTAAAGATAAATTAAAAATCAAGCCTATAATCTATGGCGGCGGACAACAGAAAGGAATGCGTTCCGGAACTGAAAATGTACCGGGAATTGCAGGAATTGGTGTAGCTGCTAAGAAAATCTATGAAAATTTTGATGAAAATATAGACAGACTCTATGAATTAAAAGATTATCTTATTGATGAGCTGTCTAAGATAGAAGATGTGAAGATTCATAGTAAGAAAGGAAGAGATTCTGCACCACAGATAGTCAATGCAAGTTTTGTTGGTGTACGAAGCGAGGTACTCTTACATTCATTAGAGGACAGGGAAATATATGTATCAGCAGGTTCAGCATGTAGTACGAATAAACATACTGTCAGTGCTACTCTTAAGGGTATAGGACTTGATTTTGATGAAATAGAGTCAGCTATAAGATTCAGCTTCTGTATATTTACTACCAAAGAGGAGATAGATTATACAGTAGGTGTGATTAACGAGTTATTACCAAGATTAAGATTGTTTAAACGTAAATAAGATATATAAATTTATTTGCAGGGTATATATGTAATGCCTTGCGACTTTAGACGAAACAGTTAATAGAAAATGGAGGAAAAAGATGTTTAAAGCATTTTTATTAAAATACGCTGAAATCGGTGTTAAAGGCAAAAACAGATATATATTTGAAGATGCATTAGTTAAACAGATTCAGATTGCACTTGAGAAAGTCGATGGTGAATTCGAAATTGTAAAGGTATCGGGAAGAATATATGCTATTGCAAAAGATGAATTCGATTATGACGAGACAGTTTCAGCACTTACTAAAGTATTTGGTATAGTAGGAATCTGTCCGTTAGTACAGATAGAAGATAATGGCTTTGATGATTTAAGTGAGAGAGTTATAGACTATCTTAAGAAGATGTATTCCGGTAAGGATTACACATTCAAGGTTAATGCCAGAAGAGCAAGAAAGAATTATCCATTATCATCACCGGAGATTAATATGGAATTAGGTGGAAGAATACTTGATGCAATTCCTAATGCAAAAGTAGATGTTCATAATCCTGATATAATGGTAAATGTAGAAATCAGAGAGAAGATTAATATATATACAGAGACAATTAAGGGCGCGGGCGGTATGCCAATAGGTACTGCAGGTAAAGCCATGTTACTTTTATCTGGTGGAATAGACAGCCCTGTTGCAGGTTATATGATTGCAAAACGTGGTGTTACCTTAGAGGCAACTTATTTCCACGCACCACCTTATACAAGCGAGAGAGCAAAACAGAAAGTTATAGATTTAGCTAAAATAGTTGCAAAATACTCAGGACCAATTAAGTTAAATATTGTGAATTTTACAGATCCACAGTTATATATCTATGAGGTGTGTCCACATGAAGAATTAACAATTATTATGAGAAGATATATGATGAGAATAGCTGAACATTTCGCTAAAGAATCAGGCTGTCTCGGACTTATCACAGGTGAAAGTATCGGTCAGGTGGCAAGCCAGACAATGCAGTCATTAAATGCTACAAATGAAGTCTGTGAATTACCTGTATACAGACCAGTTATAGCTTTTGATAAACAGGATATAATTGATATATCAAATAATATAGGAACATATGAGACATCAATACTTCCATTCGAGGATTGCTGTACAATATTCGTGGCAAAACACCCTGTTACAAAGCCAAATGTAAATATTATTAGAAATTCAGAGGCAAAACTTGGTGAGAAAATGGACGAATTGGTTAAAAAGGCAATTGAAACAGTAGAAGTTGTGATGTGTGAATAAAATGGAATAAATAATGTAGGTATTATAAATCAGTTAGTATTTATGTCTAACGAAAACAAACTCATTTTCGCGTTTTGCTGCGTCGTCTAGTGAAAGCTGTTACGCAAACTCGCCTCAGGCTCAAACAGTGCTTCACAGCTTTCACTATACTCGCAAAACTTCAAAAATTAAGCTATGTTTTCTTATATATATAAATACTAACTGATTATAAACTACATTAATGGCAAGAAAAAAACTGCTACACAATGTGTAACAGTTTCAATATGTACTGATTATTCAACGATGTATGGTTTTAATACAGATAAAATCTCATCGATGTTATCTTCAGCGTGAATATTTAAATCAATATTTTTAGATAAATCTAAGCTGAAAATTCCCATGATAGATTTTGCATCGATAACATATCTTCCTGATACTAAATCAAAATCAGAATCGAATTTTGTAATATCATTTACGAATGCCTTTACCTTGTCGATTGAATTTAAACATATTTTAACTGTTTTCATTTAAAATACCTCCTATCACAATATAGTAATCTTTTTGAACTAGTGATATATGTGATTATGTGATTAATCACTACATTTATATACTACATTTTATATGGATAAAAGTCAACTAAAAAATAATTATAGTACAAAATATAAACAACAAATATAGGAAATGAGGAAGTAAAATTGAAGAAAAAAGTCGCATTGCATAATTTAGGTTGTAAGGTTAATGCATATGAAACAGAGGCAATGGGGGAAGAATTAGCTAATAGTGGATACGAGATAGTACCTTTTGAAGAGGGTGCAGACATTTATATTATAAATACATGTACGGTAACTAATATTGCGGACAGAAAATCAAGACAGATGCTTCATAAAGCAAAGAAGATGAATAAAGATGCAATAGTAGTAGCGGTAGGCTGTTATGCGCAGGCGGCTTCAGAGAAGTTAGAGAAAGATGAAGCTATTGATATAATTGTCGGTAACGATATGAAAAAGGACATTGTTAATATAATCAATAATTGTGTTGATAAAAAAGTATCCGTTGTTGATATAAATGATACAAAGGTTAAAAGGGAATATGAAGAGTTAAATATTGCCAGTATGGAAGAACATACAAGGGCATATATTAAGATTCAGGACGGCTGTAACCAGTTCTGCACATATTGTATAATTCCTTATGCGAGGGGCAGGGTGAGAAGCAGAAAGTTAGAGAATATAATAAATGAAGTAAAGAGATTATCTGATAAAGGATATAAAGAGATAGTTTTAACAGGTATTCATCTTAGTTCATACGGCATTGACTTTAAGGACGAAAATGTTTCGCTTATAGATGTAATAGAAGAAATAGGTAAAAATGAAGGAATAAAGAGAATAAGATTAGGTTCATTAGAGCCTAGAATAATAACTGAAGAATTCTTAGAAAGACTTACTAAGATAGAAGCATTTTGTCCACATTTTCATCTGTCATTACAAAGTGGCTGCGATGAAACTTTAAAGAGAATGAACAGAAGATATACTTCTGAGGAATATTTAGAGGGTTGTAAATTAATAAGAAAATATTATCCTAAAGCAGCGATTACTACAGATGTTATCGTTGGTTTTCCGGGAGAAACCGAAGAAGAATTTGATAAATGTAAGAATTTCTTAGAAGAAGTGAATTTTGCACAGATGCATATATTCAAGTATTCAAGAAGAGAGGGTACTAAGGCGGCTGTAATGCCTGAACAGATAAGAGATGAAGTTAAGGCTTTAAGAAGTGATGTACTTATTGAATTGAATGAAAGACTTCATAAAGACTATCTTAACAGCTTCATAGGTGACACTAAAGAGGTGTTATTTGAAGAAAAAGTTAAGATAAATGATAAAGAATATTTCATTGGACATACTATGGAATATGTTAAAGTTGCAATAGATACAGATGAGAATTTAGAGAATAAAATAGCAGCGGTAAAACTTAAAGAATTATTAAATAATGAAATAGTACTTGCTATGTTTTAAATTTTATATTAGAATAATGAAAGATATTTTTGAGCGTGATATGTATGAGTTAAAGATATTTATAAATTAAAATTAATATAAAGCGAAAGAAAAATAATAGTAAAGGAAAATAACTGCCGAGAACTTTCTTTCGTTATAAATGGCAGTATCGCATATGCGGTAAATGGTATGAATAGATGAATAACAATGTTAATAATACACAGTATTTTAGAGCGCCGGCAGAGGCTAAACTTGAAGTAGGACAGATTTTAGAGTGTGTGTACAAGGCACTTGTTGAAAAGGGATATAATCCTGTTAATCAGATAGTGGGATATATTATGTCCGGAGATCCAACTTATATAACAAGTCACAATAATGCCAGAAGTCTCATAATGCGTGTTGAAAGAGATGAACTTATCGAAGAGGCTTTAACATATTACATAAATAATAAGCTTAAATAATAGAAATGAGGTATATTATGCGAATAATGGGCTTGGACTTTGGCTCTAAGACCGTTGGGGTAGCGGTTTCTGATCCGCTTTATATTACAGCGCAGGGTGTTGAGATTATCCGCAGAGAGCAGGAGAATAAACTTAGAAAGACACTTGCAAGGATAGAAGAATTAGTTAAAGAATATGAAGTAGAAGAAATCGTACTTGGACTTCCGAAGAATATGAATAATTCAATTGGTGAACGTGCAGAAAAGACCTTAGAATTCAAAGCAATGTTAGAGAGAAGAACAGGACTTAATGTTGTTATGTGGGACGAAAGATTAACAACTGTAGCTGCCGATAAGACTATGATGGAAGTCGGTGTCAGAAGAGAAAACAGAAAGAAATATGTAGATCAGATAGCTGCAACATTTATATTGCAGGGCTATTTAGATTCGCGTGACGGACAATAAATATAAGTGTATACGTGGTGTAGTCTGCTTATGGGCGAGGGCAGATTATGTGTATTAATGTCGCCAGGAAAAGAGGTTAATTATGTCACAGACAATTAAATTTACAGATGTTGAAACAAACGAAGAGATAGAATTTGAAGTTGTAGAAGAAACAAGAGTTAATAATGTTAATTATCTGTTAGTTACAGAAAGTAATGTACCTGTAGATGCATCAGATGATGAAGTTGCATATATTTTAAAAGATTTATCATCACCTGAAGATACAGAGGCTAAATATGAAATTGTTGAAGATGATGACGAACTGGAATATATTTCTAAAATTTTTGAAGAACTTTTAGAAGATGTAGATATAAATTAATTTGAATGGAGGAAATGCTGTGAAACAGGATAGCACAGAAAAAATAAAAATAATACCACTTGGTGGATTAGAGCAGATTGGTATGAATATCACTGCTTTTGAATACGAGGACAGTATAATTGTAGTGGATTGCGGACTTGCATTCCCTGATGATGAGATGTTAGGTATCGACCTTGTAATACCTGATATCACATATTTGAAAGATAATATCGAGAAAGTTAAAGGTTTCGTAATAACACATGGTCATGAGGACCATATAGGTGCATTACCATATGTATTATCGGAGATTAATGTACCGGTTTATGCTACAAAGCTTACACTTGGCATAATAGAGGGTAAGTTAAAGGAACACAATCTTACGAAATCAGTTAAGAGAAAAGTTGTAAAATATGGTCAGTCAATTAATCTTGGCTGCTTCAGAGTGGAATTCATAAGAACAAACCACAGTATTGTAGATGCGGCAGCACTTGCAATATTTACACCTGCAGGAACAATCGTTCATACAGGAGACTTTAAGATTGACTACACACCTGTATTTGGTGATGCGATTGACCTTACAAGATTCGGTGAATTAGGTAAGAAAGGTGTACTTGCACTTATGTGTGACAGTACAAACGTCTTAAAACCCGGCTTTACAATGTCAGAGAGAACAGTAGGAAAGACATTTGACCATATATTTGCTGAGAATACTAACAGAAGAATTATTATTGCAACATTTGCATCTAATGTGGACAGAGTTCAGCAGATTATCAATACTTCTTATAAATTTGGACGAAAAGTTATTATCGAAGGAAGAAGTATGGTAAATGTAATCAATACTGCAAGTGAGTTAGGTTACATTAACATTCCTGATAATACACTTATAGATATAGAACAGATGAAGAACTACCTTGATGAACAGATTGTACTTATTACAACAGGAAGTCAGGGAGAGGCAATGGCTGCACTTTCTAGAATGGCAGCATCTATCCATAGAAAAGTAACTATTAATAAAGATGATACTGTAATTTTAAGCTCTACACCTATTCCGGGTAATGAGAAAGCTGTATCAAGAGTAATTAATGAGCTTACAAGAAAGGGAGCCAATGTTATTTTCCAGGATACACACGTATCAGGACATGCGTGCCAGGAAGAAATCAAGCTTATATATTCACTTGTTAAGCCTAAATATTCAATTCCTGTACATGGTGAGTACAGACATTTAATCGCACAGGGAGAACTTGCTAAGACAATGGGCGTTGAAGAGGATAACGTAATTATCTTATCTTCAGGAAATGTTTTAGAGATAGGTTACGAGGGTGCTAAAGTAATAGACCAGGTTCCTGCCGGAGGAATCTTAGTAGACGGACTTGGCGTAGGTGACGTAGGTAACATTGTATTAAGAGACAGACAGAACCTTGCTGAAAACGGAATTATCATTGTCGTAATGACATTAGAGAAATATAGTAACCAGTTACTTGCAGGACCTGACATTGTTACAAGAGGTTTTGTATATGTAAGAGAATCAGAGAATCTTATAGATGAAGCTAAACAGGTTGTTACAGAGGCAGTAGACGAGTGTCTTGATAAGCATGTAACAGACTGGGGCAAGATTAAGATGGTTGTTAAAGACAGTCTTAGTGATTATCTCTGGAAGAAGATGAAACGTAATCCTATGATATTACCTATCATTATGGAAGTGGAATAGAATAATGAGGAGTAATTGAAAATGTACGAAAAAGCTTATGAATTATCAAATGCCATTTTAGAAAGTGATGTATATAAAAGATTTATAAATGCAAGGGATAACTTGAAAAAGCATGAAGATTTATGTGCAAAAGCCAATGAATACAGGCATAAAAATTTTATGATACAGAACAGCACTTCGCATAACAGAGTAGATGAATTAAGAGAACTTGAAAATGAGTATAGAGATATACTGAGAAATACAATAGTTCGCGAATATCTTAATGCTGAATTGTTACTGTGTCGTACAATTCAAAAGATAAATGAGATAATAGTTGATGGATTAGATATGGATATTGATTTTTAAGATTAAAGTATTCTTAAGAAATTTGATAACTATTTGATAACTTTATCAAATATAAGAAATGAGGTTTGAAATGAGTTCAAAACAGACATCAAGAAGTATATCACAGATAACTTCAAGTAAAACAATATCAAATAAATCAAAAAAAGCATCAAATAAAAAAGTACAGAATATGGCAAACATTTCTGTTAAAATATGCATATATACAGTATTTATAGCTTTGCTCATTATATTATCAGTTAAAGGTTATAAATTCGGTAAAAGTGTATTTTCAGAAAAAGGCTATGATGAAAAGCCGGGTACAGATGTAACTATAACCGTAGATTCAGGAGAGGGCATTATGTCTGTAGGCAGTAAACTTGTAGATAATGGTGTCATAGAGGACAGATTAGTATTCTATGTGCAGACGATATTATATGAAGGCAAGTTTAAAGTAGGAACATATACGGTTAATACTTCTGATTCACCTGAAGAGATTATTAACATTTTATCGGCTGAGAAGTCGACAGAAGAAGAGTAATATATGAATTTATTAAAGGAATAGAAAGATGATAGTAAATGAAAGAATTGTATCATATATACATTCATTAGAGAGAAGTAATGGAGAAGTATGTGATGAAATCGAAGAATTTGCTCATCAGACAAATGTGCCGATTATCCGCAAAGAAATGGAAAGTTTTCTAAGAGTTCTGATAGAGATAAAGAAACCGAAAAGGATATTAGAACTTGGAACAGCCATAGGATATTCGGCAATTTTAATGGCAAATTCAATGCCTGAGGATTGCAGGATTACAACAATTGAGAATTATGATAAGCGAATACCGATAGCTAAAGAGAATTTTAAACGTGCCGGTGTAGAGGATAAAGTAGAACTTCTAGAGGGTGATGCACTTAAAATATTGCAAAAATTAAATGTGCCTTATGATTTCGTATTTATGGATGCTGCCAAGGCGCAATATCCGGTATATTTAAAAGAGATAATGAGACTACTTCCTGTAGGCGGCATACTTGTTGCTGATAATGTGTTACAGGACGGAGAATTAGTTGAGAGCAGATATGCAGTTGAAAGACGTAATAGAACCATTCATAGCAGAATGAGAGAATATCTGTATGAAGTAAAGAATATGGAAGAGTTAGAGACAACGATTATACCGATAGGCGACGGAATAACATTGAGTGTCAGAAAGGATTAAGTTTATGGAAAATTTTGTTAGTGACAATAAACAGAGAAGACATCCGGAACTTCTTATTCCGGCAAGCAGTCTTGAAGTTCTGAAAGTAGCAGTTATATTTGGAGCAGATGCGGTATACATCGGTGGAGAGGCTTTCGGACTCAGAGCCAAAGCTAAGAATTTCACACTTGAAGAGATGAAAGAGGGAGTGGAATTTGCACATGAACATAATGTAAAAGTATATGTTACTGCAAATATCTTAGCACACAATAGAGACTTAGAGGGTGCATATGAATACTTTGAAGAGCTTAAAGATGTTAAGCCTGATGCATTAATAATTTCGGACCCTGCCATATTTACAATAGCGAAAGAAGTATTGCCTGATATGGAGATTCATATAAGTACACAGGCTAATAATACTAACTATGGAACATTTAATTTCTGGTATAAACAGGGAGCAAAGAGAGTTGTAACAGCAAGGGAACTTTCACTTGAGGAAATCAAAGAGATAAGAAGAAACATACCTGATGACTTAGAGATTGAAACCTTTGTGCATGGTGCAATGTGTATCTCATATTCCGGAAGATGCCTGCTTAGCAGTTTTATGGCAGGAAGAGATGCTAATCAGGGAGCCTGTACACATCCTTGCAGATGGAAATATTCGGTTGTAGAGGAATCAAGACCGGGACAATATATGCCTGTATATGAAAATGAAAGAGGAACATATATCTTTAACTCAAAAGATTTATGTATGATTGAACATATTAAGGAATTAGTTGAATCAGGAATTGACAGTCTTAAGATAGAGGGAAGAATGAAAACAGCTCTTTATGTCGCAACAGTTGCAAGAACCTACAGAATGGCTCTTGATGATTATAAAGAGAGTGAAGAGTTATATAGGTCAAGACTTCCGTTCTATAAAGAAGAGATTGCTAAATGTACTTACAGACAGTACACAACAGGCTTCTTCTTTGGTAAACCTGATGAGAATACACAGATATATGATTCAAACACATATATTAAAGAGTATACTTATCTTGGAATCGTTGGAAATGAAGTGGATAGAAGTAGTATTGTTAAAGATGACAGTGCAGGAGTGTTATACGAAATTGAACAGCGTAACAAGTTCACTGTCGGAGAGCAGATAGAATTAATGAAGCCTGATGGAACAAATGTGGAAGTAACAGTTATGGAAATATTTGATGAAGATGGCAATAAGATGGAATCTGCACCACATCCAAAACAGAAATTATTCATTAATTTAGGAACAAAATTAGATAAATATGACATATTAAGAAGAAAAGAAAAATAAAATCATTAGGAAAGGCACTAATAAGCGTTTTGAATCATAAATTATAGTAAAATGCTTAGAGGTGCTTTCTTTGAAAACATTTATGGAGCCACTTAGCAAAGAAGAGGAAGAGTATTATTTAAAGCGCTTTAAAGATGGTGACAAGAAGGCTAAAGAAGTGCTTATAGAGAGAAATTTGCGCCTTGTAGCACATGTGGTAAAGAAATATGTAAGTACAGATATGGATAGAAGCTTAGAAGATATGATATCTGTGGGAACTATCGGACTTATTAAGGCGATAACCAGTTTTAATATGGAAAAAGGTAAGCTGTCTACTTATGCTGCCAAATGCATTGATAATGAATTATTAATGATGTTGAGATATGATAAGAAGAAGTCAAAGGAAGTATCGTTATACGAACCGATAGGAACCGACCATGAGGGCAATGAAATAAGCCTCTTCGATGTTATTGAAAGTGATGAGAACTGCATAGAAAGCCAATGCGAATTACAGGAAGATTTAGGCAGGCTGTCTTATGTAATTAAGAAAGAACTTACACACAGAGAATACGAGATTATCAAGATGCGTTACGGACTGATGGGCGGGGAAGAAGTAACGCAGCGTGAAGTGGCTAAAATAATGGGAATATCAAGAAGCTATGTGAGCAGAATTGAGAAAAGAGCATTGGAGAAATTAAGAAAGGCAATTGAGTGATTAAGAAATATACTTGATAAAGCCAATTGAAAAATTAAGTGTAATCGATAATTTATAAAATGCTAAAATATATGTTTTGGGTGTCAAAAGATTCTGTGGGGAATAATCATAACACATATATGAATTGATAAAATATGTCGATTGCAAGTTGACATCGTGCTTTATTGTGTTAAAATTACGTTTGGAAATAAAAAAAGAAAAATACTTAAGCTAAGGAGTGGCTTTAAAATGGAAACTTATGAAATATTTAAAGATTTAGCAATTATAATTATTGCAGCAAAATGTTGTGGATTACTGGCAAGAAAACTCCATGCCCCTATGGTTGCAGGTGAGATTGTGGCAGGTCTGCTTATCGGACCAAGTGTGTTAGGAATTGTGGCACAGACAGACTTCTTATCACAGATGGCTGAAATCGGTGTATTACTGCTTATGTTTGGTGCAGGACTTGAAACTGATTTAAAAGACCTTATTAAGACAGGACCTAAAGCTGTTCTGATTGCGTGTGCAGGTGTTGCTACACCATTAGTTGGCGGTTATCTGTTATATAGCTGTTATTATGGATTTGCGCCTAATGGTTCTGATAAATTCTATGAAGCATTATTTATCGGTGTTATCTTAACAGCCACATCAGTAAGTATTACAGTGGAAACTTTAAGAGAATTAGGTAAATTAAAAGGTGAAGTAGGAACCACAATTCTCAGTGCTGCAATTGTAGATGATATTATCGGAATTATTGTTCTTACATTTGTAATCGGTTTTAAGAGTTCAAGTGTATCACCATCTAAAGTTGTAATTAATACAGTATTATTTTTCGTATTTGCAATATGTGTAGGAATGATTATATATTATTTATTTAAGTTATTAGATAGCAAACGACCACATAGCAGAAGAATACCGATATTTGGTCTGGCACTTTGCTTCATTATGGCATACGTTGCTGAGAAATATTTCGGAATAGCAGATATAACAGGTGCGTTCGTTGCAGGAATAATCCTCTGCAGTATTAAGGATTCAGAATATATCGCAGAAAAGATGGATATAAGTTCGTATATGTTATTTGGACCTGTATTCTTTGCAAGTATTGGTCTTAAGACAAATATTGACGGAATTTCAACTAAATTATTGATATTTTCAATATTATTTGTTATTGTAGGATTGATAACGAAGATAATTGGCTGTGGCTTGATGGCGAAGCTTTGCAGATTTAAGAATAAAGATGCATTAAGAATTGGTGTCGGAATGATGACGAGAGGCGAGGTTGCTCTTATCGTGGCCCAGAAAGGTCTTGCAGTAAAGATGATAGATTCAGTATTCTTTACAACTGTTATTCTGTTAATCATTGTATCATCTCTTATAACACCTATCGCTATGAAGCTTCTATATAAAAGTGGAGATTAATGAATGGAATCAAGCAGGAAAGAACTTGCGAAAATGAAAGAGGAGCAGTTAAAGCTCCAGAGAGAACTACATAGAAGAGAAAGAAAACTAAAATTTTTACAGGAAGATTTAGAGAAAAGAGAGCAAATGTTCAAAACACAGTGGGCGTTGTTAGAACATGAGCTTTCTTTGTTTGCTAAAGAAAGAGAAGCATTTGAACGAGAGATAAAAAAGCAGCAGTATAGGTCAAAACTTGAAAATGAGAAAACAATCTATAAAGCAAATGGCAGAATAAATGCGGGAATGTACTTCTTAGGTGTACATGACGAATTGTCACTTAAGAAAAGATACAGAGACCTGTTAAAGTTATTTCATCCTGACAGTATGAATGGTGACGTTGATGCTATGCAGGCGATTAATAGTGAGTATGCAAAGCTTAAGAAGAAATATGAGGAGATGTAGAGGAAAATGTATCAGAAGTTGAAAGAATGTAAGTCGCTAAAAGAGATATATGAAGTTATACCGGAAGAATTCTATGAGAAATGTGCAGTGGTACTTATATTCTTTATGAATATGGTTATTGTGGTGGAGAGTCTGACAAGATTAATAACACATAGAACTTCATTTGAGACTATGGTTAGAAATTATTATATAGTTGGTACATTATCTGTTATTTATGCAGTTATCTATATTGTAGGTAAATTGTATAAGTTTACATTTGGAGAAATAAAGGAGTATTTTAAAAATAATATATGGGAAGTATTTTTTCTGATATTATTTTTGCTTGCAACATTATCGATTGTGGCAGCAGGTGATAAACAGAAAGCATTTCAAGGTCACTGGTTCAGACAGAATGGAATCAGATCCTATTGTATATATCTGTCATTGTATATTGCAGGTAAAACATTAAGCAGTAATAAGAGCAGAAAAACAATATTATGGACCATAGCCATAACATCAACAATACAGGATATCATTATTCTGATGAAATATCTGGGATATTATGGTTCGTATTCGGGTGGCTTTTATAATTCAAATCATAGTGGATATTATATTACAATGGCAATATTTGCACTAGCAGGTTTAGTTATTTTCGAACAAAAATATATATTTAAAATTAATGCAGCTATATTATATGCATTTAATATAATGTGTCTGGTTATTAATAATACATTTGGCTGTTATGTAGCTGTTATGTTTGGGATTGCTTTTATGTTCATTTTGACAGTAGTGAAATATGCAGGTGTTTCGTCTGGCTGTGTAATGATGATAGTAATATTCTTAATAATGAGTATCGTAATGAATAGGGAAACTGGAAATATTTCACATAATTTTAATATTACCAGTAATGATATAGAAAATATAAGTAAAAGAAATGGGGAAGCTAAAAATGCAGGAACAGGAAGAATGGAGCTTTGGATGAGTGCAATTGATGTTATAAGTCATAAGTCTGTTATGGGATGTGGAGCTGAAAATATTGAGGATGAAACTGAATGCATTGGAGTACCACATAATGAATTCTTGCAAATAGCTGCTGAATACGGAGTATTTGCCTGCTTATCATATATAGTCGGATTAATTACATTAATGATTAGTAAGACAAGAAATCTTAAAAATGAAAGTGAATATACAATTATCTGTGGTGCTATAGTATTTGTATATCTGGTATCTTCAATGTTTGGCGTAATGATGTTCTACACAGCGGTTTTCTATTATACATTTCTTGGAATTGTATCGAATGATGGAAATTCGACACAATGTGACAATATTGGGGGAAATACATAAAAAATGAATGTATAAAGTAGTTTTTTTGGTAAAAACTACTTTATTTTTTGTACTTTTTATGGTACACTATACCAAGAAAATCGAGAATGAGGGTAAGAAGTTATGGCTAGATACAATAAGATACGACTAGGTGACTGCCTGGTACAAAAGGGTATGATTACAGAAGAACAGTTGTCAGAAGCCTTAGTTAAGCAGAAAGAGAATGGCGCTAAGCTTGGTGAGACGATTGTGGAACTGGGTTATGTCTCTGAAAATGATATGATTGATGTATTAGTCGAGCAGCTTGGAATTGAGTATGTTGATGTTAGAAAGATAAAAGTAGATGAGAATGCAGCAAGGTTATTGAAAGAAGATTTTATGCGTAAGAATAGTCTTATACCAATTGCGTTTGATGAACTTTTACCAAACGTCATCAGAGTTGCTATGGCTGATCCGATGGATATTATAGCAATAGATGATATTTCTATTATAACCAATATGCAGGTAGATCCTGTATTATCTACTAAGGGCCAGATAAATATGGCTATAGATAAGATATTTGGTGCAACGCAGGCTATGCAGGCTGCTGAACAGTATAGAAAAGAACGTGAAAGAGATAGAGAAAAAGCAGGACTCAATATGGACGAGGAAGAGGGAGATTCGGAACTTGATAATTCTCCAATCGTTCAGTTGGTTCGAAGTATATTAGAACAGGGCGTAAGAAGAAGAGCCAGTGATATACATATTGAAGCACTTGAGTTTCAGGTAAGAGTCAGATTTAGAATTGATGGTGCTTTAGTTCAGGTAATGACATATGATATAGATTTATTGCCGGCAATTGTTGCCAGAATTAAGATTATCGGTGGTATGGATATATCAGAGAAGAGAAAACCACAGGATGGTCGTATTGCTATGACAGTCGATAGACGAGATTACGATGTCCGTGTATCTATATTACCAACTATTAACGGCGAGAAAGTCGTTATGCGTTTAACTTCTAAAGAGAATCTTACAAGAGATAAGAAAAACTTAGGTTTTTCTGAAGAAGAATTAGAAAAGTTTGACAGAATATTAAAGAATCCACATGGAATAATCCTTGTAACAGGACCTACAGGCTCAGGTAAATCCACAACATTATACACAGCATTAAGTGAACTTAATACAGAAGATGTTAATATTATAACAGTTGAAGACCCTGTAGAAGCGAATATGGAGGGGATTAACCAGGTACATGTTAATGAAAAAGCGGGACTTACATTTGCAAGTGCATTAAGGTCTATCCTCCGTCAGGATCCGGATATAATTATGATAGGTGAAATTCGAGACGGTGAGACTGCAGGTATAGCTGTAAAGGCAGCTATCACAGGACATTTAGTTGTTAGTACATTACATACAAATGGTACAGCAAGTACAGTAACCCGTCTTGTAGATATGGGTATGGAACCTTACTTGATAGGCGATGCGTTAGTAGGCGTTATAGCTCAGCGACTTGTAAGAAGACTTTGCCCTGAGTGCAAACGACTTGTTTACGCAAGTGAAGACGAGAAGAGATTATTAGGCGTTACAACACCTGGTGATTTACCTATATATGAACCGGTTGGTTGCGAAGCTTGTGGTGATACAGGTTACCATGGACGAATCGGTGTATACGAGATAATGCCTGTTACAAATGATTTAAGAATAAAGATTGCTGCAGGAGCAAGAGCTGACGAGATTAAAGAACAGGCGGTTAGTGAAGGTATGAACACATTAAGTGTAAGTGCAGCAAAATTATGTGTGCAAGGTGTAACTTCATTTAAAGAGGCACTTAAGATAGCATATGAATCAGAATAAGGAGGCAGTTGGAAAATGATATCTATCGAAGAATTACTAAATGTTGCGGCCGAACATAATGCGTCCGATGTACATATTACGGTTGGAGTTCCACCTAAGATGAGAGTGAATGGTGATTTGCTTGATATGGATTATCCAAGACTGATGCCTGATGATGCAGAGAACATTATTATGAGCATACTTGATAAGAGGCATAAAGCTATATTTGATGAGAAAGGTGAAGTGGATTTCTCAATATCTATACCTATGGTAGGAAGATACCGTGTTAATATATTTAGGCAGAGAGGGTCAATGGCAGCAGCACTTCGTGTGGTTGGTACAGAGATTCCTAATCCGGATAAGTTAGGTGTTCCTAAGGCAGTACAGGACTTACATAAGAGAAAGAGAGGACTTGTGTTAGTAACAGGACCTACAGGTTCAGGTAAATCTACAACACTTGCTTCTATTATAGATTTGGTTAATACAAATACATCTTCACATATTATTACATTAGAAGATCCTATCGAATATATGCACAAGCATAAGAAAGCTATGGTTAACCAGAGGGAGATTGGATTGGACTCTATGTCATATAATAATGCATTAAGAGCTGCACTCCGTGAAGATCCTGATGTAATCCTTGTTGGTGAGATGCGTGACTTCGAGACAATTTCGATTGCGGTAACGGCAGCAGAAACAGGACACCTTGTATTCTCTACATTACATACAATTGGTGCCGCAGCAACAATCGACCGTATTATTGATGTATTCCCTACACATCAACAGCAACAGATAAGAGTTCAGTTATCAATGGTGTTAGAGGCAGTTATATCTCAACAGCTTATTCCAACAGCTGACCATAAACGAAGAGTTGCAGCATTTGAAGTAATGATAACAAATCCTGCGATTAAAAATCTTATTCGTGAAGGTAAGACATATCAGATTCAATCTATGATTCAGACAAATAAGAAATTAGGAATGCAGACTATGGATGATGCACTTTATGATTTATATAGACGTGGAGAGATAACGGGCGAGAAATGTGCTTCATATGCACAGGATATCGTGGCTATGGACAAGCGTTTGAGAGGACTTATCTAGAAAATATGATTGGATATTTGGATAATATTACTAAATATGCAACAAGACATTGTGCAAATGGTCGAAAATATTAACAAATTGTTAATAAAGTCAAAACAAGTGGTAAATAAAAAGAAAATATGATATAATTTGTACATAATTTAGTACAAGATTAAAAACTCTTAGAGAGGAGTGGAAAGATGCCAAGTTATAAATATACCGCATATGGTAAAGATGGCAAAGAAATAAAAGGCTCTGTCGAAGCAGACGACAAAGAAACTGCTTTACAACAGATAAAGAATGCCGGAAACATTCCAATAAATGTTTCGGAAGAAGGTCTTTTTGATAAAGATATTAACATTTCATTTGGTGGCAAGAAAGTATCAGCGAGAGATTTAAGTATCTTCTGTAGGCAGTTCGTTAGTATATCAGGAGCGGGTGTGGCTATAGTAGATGCCTTAGAGATGTTAGCGGATCAGACAGAAAGCAAAGAGTTAAAAGCAGCGATAATCGATGTAAAAGTGTCTGTTCAGAAAGGTGAGACACTTGCTAACAGTATGAGAAAGCAAGGTAAAATATTTCCACCTATTATGATAAATATGATTGAGGCAGGCGAAGCTTCAGGTAACTTAGAAGTATCATTTGATCGAATGGCTACACAGTTCGAAAAACAGACAAAATTGCAGTCATTAGTAAAAAAATCAATGATATATCCCATTGCTTTACTAGTAATAGTTATAGGTGTAGTTATTGCAATGATGATTTTAGTTATTCCGTCGTTTGCAGATATGTATGCAGATATGGATCAACAGTTACCGGTTCTTACAAGAGCGTTAATGGCTTGTAGTGATTTTATTGTTGGAAAATGGTATATATTACTGGCAGTAATAGCACTTATAGTTGTAGCGTTTAAAGTATTTGCTGCAAGTGAGAAAGGTACATATATATTAGCCAATATGTCAATGAAAGCACCTATATTTGGTAAACTTACAGTAAAGTCAGCGTCAGCACAGTTTGCAAGAACACTTTCAACACTTACGGCATCTGGTATATCTATGATAGATGCATTAGAGATTGCTGGTAAGACTATGAAGAATGTAATATTCAGAGATGCTGTTATGGAAGCAAGAGAAAAGGTTGCACAAGGTAGACCACTATCTGAACCACTTAAGAATGGTAAAGTGTTCCCTAATATGATTGTACATATGATAGGAATTGGAGAAGAAACAGGTAATATGGAAGATATGCTTGTTACAGCTGCATCTTATTATGAAGAAGAAGTGGAAGTTGCTACTGAAGCAACAGCTGCAGTAATAGAACCACTTATAATAGTAGTTATGGCAGCAATAGTAGGTACGATTATTATGGCGATTCTGATACCGATGTTTGGTATGTATGACTTAGCTGGTGGTGGAGAAGTATAAAAATACTTGCGATATAAAATCATTCTTGATATATACCCCATTAGAATGATTTATATATAAATAAAAATAATATATAAAAAGGAGATTGATATCATGAAGAAAATGAACAACAAAGGTTTCTCGTTAATCGAGCTTATTATCGTTATTGCTATTATGGCAGTATTAGTTGCAATTATTGCACCAAACTTAACAAAATATTTAGGTAAATCTAAACAGCAGACAGATAAGACAAATCGTGAAGAAATCAAGAAACAGGTTAAAAACTGTATTTCAGAAGCTACAACAGATGATATAGCAGTACAGCAAACAGATGGAACAAAGGCAACATATGTTATTAATGGTGCCAATTGTTCAGCAAGTACAGGTGGAACAACTGCTTTCGCTAATCTTATTGCAAATGTATTAGATCCTGATAATAATTCGAAGAGTAAAGCTGAGCCAACAAAGACAACTATGGTTGTAGAAATCACAGGTACTACAAGTGGCGGATATTCTATAGCAGTTGATTTCTCATAAGATAATTTGATATGAATAAAAATGGTGGTTTTTCACTTATCGAACTTATAATAGTTATTGCTATAATGGCAGTATTAGTCGCGATTGTCACACCGAATTTAATACAATATATTGATAAAGGTAAAAGGTCAGCGGATATTAAGAATTTGGATGAAGTGAAACATCAGGTTACTTCTTGCATTGCAAATGCTTCAATAAATAATATTGATATTATAGCTTTAGAAGATGGTGTTAAAAATGCAGAGTATTTAATTTCATATAATTCTTCACAGGATGAATCAATTATAGTTGCAAAACAAAATGGCACATTAGAATTTGCTGAAATGCTAAAAGATTTGTTCTGTGAAGAAAAAATAGAAAGTAAAGCTGATAAGAAATACAATAAAGTATTGATTGTCATATCAGGGATAAAAAGTGCCGGTTATTCTGTAGAAGTAAAATATGTAAGTTGAGACAAAGGTGAAATTATGCAATTAGAAACATTTTTAATAATAGTAATAACTATATATGGAGTTATCATTGGGAGTTTCCTTAATGTATGTATATATAGAATTCCTAAGAATGAAAGTATAATTGTAAATAGATCTCATTGTATGAATTGTGGTAAACAGATTAAATGGTATGATTTAGTACCAATTGTGAGTTACCTTATTCTAGGTGGAAAGTGTAGATATTGTAAGACTAAACTTTCTATACAGTATCCATTGGTTGAGTTTGTTAATGGGCTGGGGTATGCATTAATACTAATATCTAATGGAGTTAATATTAAGAGTATATTATTTTGCCTTTGCTCATCTGCATTATTGGCACTGAGTGTTATTGACTGGAGAACATTTGAGATTCCGGTAGCCTTTAATATTTTCATCGGTATTTTAGGCATTATAAGATTATTTACAGATTTAGAACATTGGTATGTATATATCATTGGTTTCTTTGCAGTAAGTGGTTTTTTATATTTATTATTTTTAATTACTAAAGGAAGAGGTATTGGCGGTGGTGACATTAAATTAATGGCTGCTGCAGGCTTACTCATAGGCTGGAAGGATATTATTCTTGCTTTGGGAATAGGATGCGTATTAGGTTCGATCATTCATGTTATTCTGATGAAAGTCCAGAATAAGGAAAGAGTGCTTGCATTCGGACCATACCTGTCATTAGGCATATATATATCTATGCTATATGGTAACCAGATTATTGAATGGTATATAAATACGTTTATTTATTAATAAAAACTATTGAGGGAGGCTAAGAGATGGCATCTAAAACATTAACCATTGAAATTGGTAATGAATTCATTAAAGTCTGTGAAGCACAGGTTAATAAGAATAATGTAATGGTTCATCATGCAATTTCAGTACAGACACCACAGGATACCGTAGAAGATGGATTTGTTAAGGATATTACTCAGGTATCAGAAGCTATAGGAAGAGCATTAACACAGGAGCAGATTACAGCTAAGGAAGTTACATTCGTACTTAACTCATCAAGAGTAGCAACGAAAGAAGTAATTATTCCTTATGTTAAGATGGACAAGGTTCAGGAATTAATTAATGCAAATGCTTCAGAATATTTCCCTGTTAATATTGATGATTATGTATTATCTTATACAATTCTTGAGGCTAAGAGAACTAAGGAAGAGCAGAAGATGAGAGTTCTTGTCTATGCTGCACCTGAGAGAATGGTAGAAAGCTATTTCAATCTTGCAAATCTTCTTGGAATGAGAGTTAAGGCAGTAGATTATGCCGGCAACAGTACATTACAGTTGATTAAGATTCAGATTGATGAAAGACCAACCTTAGTAGTTCAGTTAGGTATGGATACAACTATCGTATCTGTTATGAATAATAATGTATTACAGTTACAGAGAACTATTCCATATGGTGAATCACTTTTACTTAACTCTGTAATGGAAAGTAGAAATGTTAAGGCTAATGTAGCTATGGAATTATTAGCGTCAGCACAGATTGTCAAGAATTCTCTTGAAGAAGATGAGACTACTAATTCATTAAAATATCTTATAAGTAATGTAAACAGAGTTATTGAATATTATTCAAGTAGAAATACAGAAGCACCACTTCAGAAGATTGTAATTATCGGTGAGGGTGCAGATGTACTTGGAATGGATGTTCTGTTCTCTAATGAAACAAGTCTTCCGGCAGAACGTTTAACGTTATTAAAGAATGTTGAATCATATAATAGAATTAAGTTATCAACATCATTATTGAAACAGTATATGGCAAATGTAGGTGCAGCACTTAATCCTATACATTTACAACCTAAGAAGTCAATAGGTGGAAAAGTCGAAAAGGGTGCAAATGTTAATATAGTACCATATGTAGCGACTATGGCAGTGATGCTTGCAGCTTCGGTTGTACTTGCGGTAATTCCACTTACGAGATATACTGTTAAGAATAATGAGAAGAAAGACATGGAAAAAGGAATTAAAAATTTATCTAGTGTAAATGAAATATATAGTGAATATTATAACGCTGAGGATAAATTAGCTGATTTAAAAGCATTCTATTTGTCAACATGTAACAATACCGAATGGGTATATAACCTATTTGAATTTTTAGAAAAGGATATGCCAAAGAATATGTTATTTGATACTTTGGCAGTTGATTCTGGAAATGTAGCTATATCAGGTGCTACTATCTATGAATATGAACTTGCGGGTGTGCTTAATTCATTGGAGCAGGAGACACATATTAGTAACATTGTAACAAGTGGATATAAACGTAATAAGGATAGAGGAACAGTTACTTTTGATTTAAGCTTCAGTATAGTTAGTGATGATTTAGCAGAAGTTGAGACTACAAATGGAGAGGAGGCTAACTAATATGAGTGAAAATGGAAATAATATGAATAATTTAAGATATGTATTTATATTAATAGGTGTGTTAGCGCTATTGGCATCATATTTCTTAGTGTTTACTAAATATAATACTAAGATAAATGATATTTCAGACGAGATAAAGACTCTTAAAACAGAAAGAGACAGACTCAAGGAATTAGATGCTAATAAAGATAATGTAAAGTCTCAGACAGTAACACTTGAGAGTGACATAGATAAAGAATTAAGTAAGTATGATGGTGGATTGTCATATAAAGCAGAGATTATGGATACATATAATATGACACAGGACTTGAGTGTTGATGTTTCTTCGCTTACTTTAAATGCAAAGGAAGTACCATATACATTTGGACAGCTTGCCTCTGTAAATCCAAATGGTGGTTCTAGTGATGTTGGAAAGTATACAAGTGAATCAATGAGTTATGATATTTCAGCGACAGGTACATATGACCAGCTGAAACAGATTATTAAATATATAATGGATACAAAGGGAAAGAGAAAAACGTTAAGAACGATATCTATATCTGGTGGTGGACAAGAGCAATTAAATATGAGTTTATCATTAACGGAATATGCAATTGCCGGTGAAGACAGAGAAATCCAGAAAGTCGAGATACCAGATTATGAACAATCTACAAACAATTTATTCTTCAATCAAGTTATTGTAAGAGTAGCAGAATAAAAACATCTTAGCCAGTGAAATTCACTGGCTAAGTGATTAAATATGAGAATAATTAGGAAACCTTTTAAGAAGGGAGAATTTAGTAAATGAACTATGAAAAAAAAATAAATAGGAACAACAAAGGTTTTACGTTACTAGAGGTATTATTGACGGTTGTTATATTAGCTTTAGTAACGGCTCCCTTTTTAAGTAGTTTCGTTTCGGCATCCAAAGCAAATCTGAAATCAAAACGCATACAGGAAGCTAATGAATTGGGAGAATATATTATTGAACAGTTCAAAGCGACTTCAGTAGATCAATTAGTAACAACATATAAATTAACACCAGATTATACATATGTAATTGATTCAGCGACTGGTTCAGCATATAGTAAAAAGTCTACTAAATACACAGGTAAAGTATCAAAAAATCCTGCTGATGCGGCATTACCGGCTGGTATGAGAAAAGGTTATACAGCGGAACTTACTCTTACACCTGCTAAGAATGTAGTAAATGCAGATTATGCAATACCGGTAATAGATAATTTAGATAAGAAAGTATGTGCAGTTTTCAATAAAAATATCACTAAATATGATACTTTGTATACAGGTGCATCATCAAGAAAGGTTACTATTGAAGTTGGAAAAGGTGCTACAAAATATACAGTAAAATTGACGGTAGATATTAAGAATGTTTCGGGCAGTATATTAGGTACTAATTCGATAACATGGGAATATGATACTGTACCATCAGTTTATGTGTTGTATAAACCATTAAGCGTAAATGATGAAATTGAAATTAAGAACAATATATATAATGCTGCTGATTTTAAAGTGGCAGGTGAAACGAAGAATGTTGGAGTATATATTATTAATCAAAAAGATTCAACCGGGTTGTATTACAATAGTATGCCAGCTTCAAGAGTTAAAGTATATGAGGCATCTTCAGCTATATCAGGTAATACATACACATTAAATAATCTTATCAGTTCAACTAGTACATCGTCTATGTTAACTAACACAACGTTATATACTAATATAGGAGATGTTAAGAATAACCTTTCAGCAAGTAAAGATAATGGAAATGTAAATGATACAGTTAAGATGATTAAAATTGATACAGTTTATAACTTAGATGTAACCGTTAAATATGAAGGAAAAAAAGTTTCTGATTATAATTCAACGAAAGTTGTCGGAGAATAGGAGGTGGCAGAGTCAATGTTTAAAATTAAAAAGCTAAATAATAAAGGTGATACTTTAGTAATTGTGCTCATAGGTATATTTGTATTATCAATTCTAGGTACACTTATTTTAGGTGTAACTGCCACTAACTTATCTATGAAAGCAAATGAAAACAAGAATGAGAAAACATTTTATTATGCAGAGAAAGCTGTGGACGAATTATATGCAGGTATTGGTGAAGAAGTAATGGATGCCGTACAGGAATCCTATAACGAAGTACTTGTTAATTATGTAAGCTATGGTTCAGGTGTTAATGCAAATGATAAAATGGTAGAATTGCTGAATAATAGACTTGTCAAACTATATGATAATAAGAAAATAGATAAAACAGCATCAGGATTAGATGTTAAAAAAGTAATAGAAAGATGTGTAAGTAATGGATACATTAATAGTGTAACCGGATATACATTTAATTGTACAGCACCTACTGGTTATGCTGATGTTGTATTTTATGAGAAAGCAGCTGGAAGTGCAGGATATACTGAATTAACAGGAAGTGTTATTGATGTAAAAGATATAGATAGAATATCTATAAAAAATATCGAAGTAAAGTGCATATCAAATCAGGGATATTCTTCAAAGATTAAGACAGATATAGATATCAATATTCCAGAGTTTAATATTGATTTTACAGATTCAGATACTACTATGGATTTACAGGATTTATTAAAATATAGTCTTATATGTCAAGGTGGAAATTTATCAAAAGATGTGGCTAAAGATGGTGCTGTAAATAGAATACATCCGGCAATTGAGATTGCAAATGGTGCCAATGTAACTATTTCAGGTAATTTGTATGCTGATGGAACAGCATATGATGCAAATAAAGTTACTAATGCGTCAGGAACCGAATATTGGGTTAATAAATCACCAAAGGTAGTTGTAAATAAAAATCAATCTATAAAAATTGATAATTCAGCTACATTAAGATTGAATTCTAAAATTGTTAACTGTAATAATGATATTGAAGTTGGTGATAACTCTGGTCTTATCATAAGAAATAGAAATGGTGAGGAGAAAACGGATACAACGGATACAATGCAGTTATTTGCTGATAATATTATTACTAAAGCAGGAACATCTAATGCAACAATAGATATTGTTGGTAACACAATGTTAAAAGATGACTTGCAACTTGATGGAAATAAATCTAATGTTAAGATAAAGGGAAATTACTTTGGATATGGTTATCGTGATGATGATAATGATGGTAATGAAGATGATACTGGAGCAATAACAGGTTTCGTTGATAAAGGATTAACTACGACCGAGCATGAAAGAAGTAGTGCAATTGTAATAAACGGTACAGGTGCAAATGTAGATATGTTAGGTGTCAATAAGTTAATATTAGCTGGTAGAGCTTATATTGATTTAGATGCAAGTGGTAAAAATACATCCTATATGACAGGTGAATCTGTATCATTTAAAGGAAATCAGAAAATGTATCTTGCTGATACAGAGTTATCAGGAAGTAAAGTAGCAGGAACTAATCCAATATCATATTCTGAGTTATTATCAAAAGCAGGTATAGCAGATGGTGATGAGATTACATATTCAAACTTGAATCTTCAAGATGAGAATAGTGTTGTGGCAAAGAAAATTAAATTTGACGATATGGTATATTTCTATGTGAAAAATAATAATCCTGTAACACAGACTCAGTATTTTGTTAATGCATACCATAATAATATTGATAAAAGAAAGGATTTAAAGACTCAGGTTGAAAAATTAGATGTTCAACAGGTATCATTTTCAAATTCCGTTAAAGCCTATACAGCAGGTGCATTAATGCAGGTTGGTAGGACAACATCTAATAATATAGAGATAACAAATCCAGTATCAGGTGCATTAGGAATTACTAAAAATGAAGCACTTAGTTTAATGGAAGTTATTAAAAACAGACTTAATAATTTAACACCTTCACTTAAGGATGTTAGTGAGAATTATATATTAGGTCAGGATAATACGTTGGTAGCTGGTTCTACAAGTGATGAATTACCATTTGATTATCTTATCAATAGAGAGAAATTATATGATAAATGTGGTACTGGAAGATTAACAAAAGAGATAGATTTACATAATCCGACATCAGGTGTTCTTACAGCTGAAGGCTTAACATCAGACGAGCAGCAACAATTCATAATGAAAGCCAGAGATTTACTTAATAACTATGCAGGTGGATGGGTTGGTAAAAAATTCGGATTTGTACTCAGTTGTGAGGGTGGTATGGGAAATTCTCCAATTGAATTAGATGCTGGTGTTATAATTACAGATACACCTTATCAGATAAATAAGAATTTTACCGGTTTAATAATATGCAATGGAAAAATGACAGTAAGTGGAAATGTAAATATTCAGGCATGTGAAGAACTTAGTGAGTTATTATTTACATATATTCCATCATTACAAGATGTTTTAGGCCCATCATTTAATAAAAAAGGTGTGGCTGAAGATGGCACAATAGTTAATGTAAATGCACTTAAATATACAGACATTGTAGATAAATCAAATTGGCAGAAAGATTAATACATCATTATCAATTATATTATTAGACGACAATTATAGAATTATAAATGTAAAGGAGAGGAATTTTATCGTGAATAGAAAGAATAATAATAGAGGATTTTCATTGATTGAAATAATCGTGACTATTGCAATTATGGCGGTTGTTACAGCCGGAGCGGTTTCAATATATTCATTGATAAATTCCTCAAAATTAAAATCAATGGCGGGTAAAGTTAATGATGCTATTAGTGATGTAAGGTCAGATACCTTAACTAAAGAAGGCGTATATGGTTATTTGATGAAATATGATAATACAGAAAAATGTTGTACCATATATCTATATAAAGATGGAAATACAGCTAATCCTTATAAGAAGATTTCATTAGGTAGTTCAGGTCGTTATTATGTAAAAGATAAATCTGGAAATCCATATTACCTTGATAAAGTTGATACAAATGGTCTTAATTTTGAATTTGAGAAGTCAGATGGCTCGTTTAAATTTATTAAGGCAACATCATCTGGTACAGCAATAGATATGGACAATTACATATATGTTTCATATTCCGGAAAAGTTAAGAAAATTAAGTTGGTAAAATTAACAGGCAAACATTATATAGAATAGTAGTTGATTTACAATACATATTAAATGAAAGGGATAGTTTATGAGAAGTAAAAATTTCAAAGACAATAATAGCGGTTTAACCTTAATGGAATTAATCATTGGTCTTGCAATTTCTCTTATAGTAATTGTAGCTGCATTTTCATTTGTTAATATTGGAATCAGCTCATATGATAATACTAACAAGACCACAACTTTACAGCAGGAAGTATCATTTATAAATAATATACTTGGTAATGGTATAAGAAGTGGTTCAAAGGATCAAGTAACCATAGTTAAATATTCCACAGGAAATAAGGCCCTTTATACAGGTACAAAAGTATTTTATTATAATGCAAATAAGGAATCTTTGTACATATACGAGGGTACTGACTGGGGAACTCCAGCAATCACATCGGATAATGATGATAATCTGGTATCTAAATATGTAAAATCATTTGATGTAAATTATGAGAAAACGGATACTACAACTACAACACCAACGACATATGATAATGGACTTGAATATACCGGATATTCAAATCTGTTAAATGTTCATATGGAAGTAAAGGTGAAAAATAAAACGGATGAATCGCAAATTATTTATAATATTAGAAATAATAGTTAATATTTAGAGATAAGGAGGAAGAAAGAATATGGCAATTAAGAATTTTATAGTTAAGAATAAAAAGAAAAGTATTTGTTTTCTTACAGCTTTGATAATATGTATTGTATCGGTTTTTTCAGTTATTATTGTCAAACAGATTAATGCCGGTGTATTCAGAAAAGATGAGAACGGAAATACAGTTGCAGTTAATGAAATCAAAATTCTTGAAATTGTTGCAAGAGAAGGAGAGCAGGTTCTTGGTTATACTGTAGAAGGCCAGGAGCCTATTAGTGTTTCTGATATTGAAAGTTATAAGGGAAACATGGATTTAGATGTTACTGATTTTAAGAATGCAACAGGATATGATGTGACAAAGAAAGCTAATAACGATGGAACATTTAGTTATAAAGTAAATGGTTCAGAACTTAATAGAACATTTAATAATAATGTGCTTGGTGAATCAATGTCAAAAGGTGAGATACAGGTTAAAGCTATTCAGGCTGCAGATATTAAAGTAAGTGATGTTGAATGGGCTGATTTAATCTATATTAACTCAAATGATTATAACAGTAATCTTATGTATTATTATGACCAGTTTGTATGTAATGGTTCTATGGGGATTGAGCCTGGACAACTTGGTCAGAATTATAATGATGTATATTTAGTAAATCAGGATAAATTATATAGTTCAATTGATAAGATTATCCGTTCAGTAGGTAATAAGAAAGTTGCGGATACACTTACAAACGAAGATTTTGAATATGTTCAGATTAAACTTGCTAATCAGGAAGGAATTAATGCTAATCTTTCTAATTATAAAGAATATAATTTAAGTTATTATAGAGAAAAGTTTGGAAGTCTGAACGAAGAGATATCAGATAATATTGAAGAGGGGATTACAAGAATTAATAAATTATTAAGCGATATTAACAGTGAAGCAGAAGAAACAGCATTAGGTAAGTTATATGATTTACAAGGCAGAACCCTAACAGATGAAGAAAAGGAAGAAAATAAAGTATATTTCTTACCAGCAGGATTTAGTAATTATTTAGAATTTAATGCAGATAAGTATTTTAATGAAATTTCTACATATACACTTGGAATTACAGCAACTAATATTAAAGCGATAATTAATAATGTGAATGCAGATGTTTCTGTAGAATCATTAAAGACATTACTACAGTATAAGAATAAGGCTGTTCAGGCATTGAATAATCCACCTGTCGATCCGGAAGCAGATAAATACGGATTCACACAGGATGATTATGATACAATTTCAGAATGCTTTAAAAAGGTTAATCTTGGAAATATAAATGATGGAATATTATTTAATTATACAGATGCATTCCTAGATGAATCATTTGAATTTACAACTGCTAATGCAGATGCTCTAAGAGGACTTATTGAAAGTGTTAATAAGGCTAAACAGGATGAGGTATTAGATGAATTAGCAAATGCAGTTGCAGATGAAGAGAAAATGAACAATTTCTGTGATAATGCAGAGAGTAATTTTGAATATGCAGATATTAATGGATATGATAAATATTATGTTAATAATTATATAGATGCATTAAAGCAGCTTACAATAGCAGATGCATTTAAAACAGATGGAAAATGTGATTTAGCTAAAATCGAAAAATTCATTGATGATGTAAATAAGAATACAGAAGTATTTGAAGATGTTGAAGTATCATGTGATTTAGTATGGAAAGTTGCAGCATCTATTTACAATAAGGCAATGAGCGAAGATGTTGCATTGATGTATAATACAGAGTTACTTACTAATAAGACACTTGGTGATTATACACAGGATTTAACAGAAGTAGCGAAAGCTAATGAAAATGTTATAAATTTAGCTGACAGAGAAAAAGTAGATAATACTAATAACGTTTATAAATTACTTTTATTATTAAGACAGATTAGAGATTCTTACTACTCAGACAATTTAGCTGCTAAGATAGATGTTAGTGGTGTATATTATCCAGCAGGATTAGATGGGGAAGCAGAGGGTATTAATAGTTGGAATATGCATACATTTGATGGAAATGATGGAAATGTAAGTGATACATCTATTAATTACACAAAATATCGTGAGCCGGAAGTTGTTGGTCAGACATATGGTGCTGATGGTACAAAAGGTTTAGCAACTAATTATGTATATAAGAGAATATACAGCTTTACAGGAGACCAGTTCTTTGGTGGAGCTAAATTCACATCAGATGCTATTTCGAGTGATACAAGTTATATAATTACTGCTAATAGTGGCTATTCGGATTCGGCAACAGATTCAATTGTTACTTCGGATTTAGAAAAAGATAATTATATATTAATTAGTGCAGAAAATAATGCAATATATCAGACAAATGATTGCATATATGCACATTTCTGGGATGATAATAATATTGAGTATAAGGAAAGATTTGTAAAGGTATCAGGCGAAGTTAAAGGGACAAATGGTAAATATGTATTATATAAAGTTTGTGTTCCTAAAGGATACAGACATATGCTGATAACTAATATAGCATCATGGACAGGCAATGTTCAAACATCAGATTACATATTACCTTCTGATTACAAAGGAAAACTTTTCTATCTTACTGGAACTGGGATTAAACAGGATACAACAGGAAGAAAGAATTATGTATTAGCAGGTATTACTAATTCTAAATTAAATGATACAGTGGCATTTAATGGTTCAATGGAAATGAAGTTCTGGGCATACAATAATGATGATGCAAATAATAATTTTACAGCATCATATAGATTGTATGTAGGTGATACTGTTATTTTCAGTAGTAATGTCGCAGGTTACCATTATCTAGAAGGTACATCTAATGCTGGAAATCAGCCATTTACGATGAACGATACAATAAAGATAAAAGATGCACAAACAGTAATCGTAGGTGATGATGAGATTAAGTTATATGCTAATGATGGTCAGAACTTCCGCGGACAGCTCCTAAGCCTTTCATCTAGTAATAAACTTAAGATAGAACTTAATTATACTGATGTATCAGGTGTAACACATACGAGCAACTATTATTACCAGATGGTAAAACCGACATATGATTTTAAGGTTACTAACTTTATTAAAGATGGTCAGGTTGAATATGTTAATTTTGCAAATTTACAATTCATATATTCTAATATGACATCTGTACGTTATGCGATAGATAATAGTCCGTTTGTTGATATAACATCAAGCAATGAAGTAATAAGCATTGGTGCTGATAAGAATATTGGTGATGTAACTAGACTTATGGTTGCATATACACCGGTTGGTGGTGACGAAATTGTTGTTACAACAACATTAAAGAAGTCAGAGTTAGCAAGTGCTGAGCATAATTATTTGTCAACAAATACAGCAACTAATAGTTCAGGACTTACAAATGATCCTTTATTAACTACTACTGAGAATAGTGCTATAGTTGGTAAGACTAAGGGTGATGTATTAGTATACTTATTAAGAGTATCCCTTATGAATGTTAATTATCCAATTAATGTATTAGAGGTACAGCCTCAGGCTCGTGCGACTGATTTAGATAATGCTGATATGGCTAAGAAAATTCTTCAGGCACTTAAGGTTGATATACCAAGTGATATTAACAAGAATTATAAGAAGTATGTAAATGTAACAAGTATGAGTGTAAAAGAGTTTAATACAAGAAATGATGAGTTGACAGCAACTTATGATTTAATATACTTTGGTATTAACCCTGGATATCAATATGTATCAACAAGTGGCAAGACAAAGGGCAGAACAAAGTATAATGATAGTTCAATGGATGGACTTATTTATACAGGTATTGGTGATAAATATACTATTCATTCTGCATTTGGCGGTATGGCTGCATCAGATTACGAATATATTGATAATAACTCAGTATATAGAATTTCATCAGCAGTTAATAAAACATTTGGACTTGATGCGAATGGCGATGGTAAAACATCAGGAACTAATATAATTTGTTATAATACTTCACAAACTTTTACAATTCATAATTCAGGAACATATAATGGTGAAGAAATTGTAAAAATAGAAAGAAATAATCTGTATATTGGTGTTAAAAACGAAAGTGCAGATGATCCTAATAAGGTAAATGTTGAGTTAAGAACAAAGGATGATAACAACACATTCTGCCAATGGATAATGCATAGAAATTCAGATGGTACTGTATCATTTGAAAATTATGGCTATAGATTAAGTAAAAATAAAGCATATTGCATAGATTTGAATAATGCTAATGCACAAAATTGTGAGAATATCCAGATATATCAGAGCGAAAATAACAAGGCACAGAAATGGATTTTGGAAGCAAGAGGAAATAATGTTAATAGTGGAATGTCAGATGAGTTGTATAACACATGGAAGAAGTATTATACAACAGGTATGACAGGAAATAGTAATTCTTCTTGGAATCTTAATATGTTAGATAGCACTTCAGGACGTTATTATATGAAAAATGAAATGAAGACAACAAGAATTGGTGGTAATGATATTACTGTCAGAAAAATGAATGAATTGTTAGAATATCTTAAGAGTGGATATCCGATTTTATTAGCTGATGAGATTATGAATTGTGATAATTCAGACATTTATGACGATAATAATGGATATGAAAAAAATAAGAATACATATACTAATAATGTAAGCAGATGGCCTTATGTAGATCATAATTCTAAGATGTATAATTTCATTTTACAGGCTAAAGCATTAGGTAAAGATGAAAATGGCAATTATACTGGACTTGATAGTGATGGCAATAAGGTATTTATGGATAATAAGTCATATGCAAGTTTGGTATCTATATCTAAAATGAGTGAAGGTTCAAATCCTGAGTATTTGTCATCAGACGATAAATTTGAAGGTGGATTAAGATTTGCTTTCAAGAGAGTTGAGATTCTTAACTTTGAGTTTAAGAGTGGACCAAAACAGTATGATGAAGGTGTAAGTGCAGGTAGTACAGGTAAATATATTGAAGCTAATGAGCAGGAACATAGTTCATATGATATCAATTTAGGATTTAAAGATGGAGCTAAAATTAATGAAAATCAAATTGATGGAAAATATATTTATAAAGTATACATAGATAAATCTGGTGTTGGTAAATTTGAAGATGCTGATACAGTAGAATTATCACCTGAATATGAATTAATTAAAGATAATGACGGATATGTAACAGGTGTACGTATATATGGAAATTGGCCAGAGAATATTGAAGGATTTATTCCTTGGAAAGTAGAAGCTGTTGATGCGAATAATGCTGGTCTTAAATATACATATATTGGAAATTCAGCATTTAGACGTAAAGAAGCTAAAGATGTCTATGTTTTATGGATTAAAGCACAGGAAGATAAGTGTACATTAGATTTCTACAATACTGTTAAAAATTATTCAGGTGATTTCAGTAATGATTATAGAATTCATCTTATAACTATGTATTTAACAGATTTTAATGCATATTACAGTAAAGACGTAAATTGTGATGAATTCCGTGATAATAAAGATTTGATTTTTACTGCTGATACTTCTAAATTAAAAGTTAAATCTGTATGGAATTATGCAAAGACAAAATCAGCTTATGCAAGAAACAATTATAATATGGGTTCTAATGGAAATAGTAAAGAAGATGCAATTGATACAAAAAAATTAAATGAATTGAGTGATAGTACAGAATTAGATATGATTGTATGTGGTTTCTGTGATTCATATGCTCAGCTTGATATTAATGATATTGCAGCTTTAAAGAATATTGAATATTTTGTTAATTCAGGTCATTCGCTATTATATTCACATGATAATTCATCATTTAATAGTACAATACACAGATATTCAAAAAATGGATATATTTCTCAGGGTGGAACAGACTGGGCAAGATATGAGACATATTTCCTTAAGACTTTGGTTGGACAGGATAGGTATGGTATAACAGCTAGTGAGTCTGATTTACCTGAAGAATATGTAAATGCAAGAAAGTATTTGGATACAAGTAAAATTGAACAGGCAGATTTACGAGGAATGACAGAAACCTGGACATTTATAAGTAATGGCTGGGGCGGAGATAAGCAAGGTAACAAGCTATATGTAAAGGACATTGGTTCAAGTGAATATGTAAATATTAGTACATTTGCAACTACTACAAAGATTCTTCAGATGAATAAAGGTCAGATAACGGCATATCCATTTGTTTTACCTGATTCTTCTAAGTTTTCAGTAGCAACTACACATACGCAGTATAGTGAATTGAATCTGGAAGATAGTGAAGTAACAGTATGGTATGCACTTGATTCACAACAGAATACAAAGAATATATATTATTATACTAAGGGTGATGGTTGCAACAACTATTATATTTATTCAAAAGGCAATGTAACTTACACAGGTGCCGGACATTCGAAGATTTCAGGAATTGATGAGCAGAAATTATTCGTAAATACATTGGTTGCTTCAATTAAGACAGGTAACTATGCACCGGTTGTTAAGGTTAATAATGCAATCAGTATAACGACGACAGAGAAAATCATTAATCATTATAAAGATAGTGGTGCAACAGTAACATTTACAGTTTCAGATTATGATTTGAAAGACAATGAAGAAAATGGATTCTCAGATTTCAGAATCTACATAGATGTAAATGGAAATGATATATATGATGAAGGTGATATTTTAATTAATGATCCAGATAATGCAGACATTTCTGATAATACATATATGAGAGATACAAATGATGAAAATGTTAAAATTAATATTACAAAAGACAATTTAAGGAATAAAGTAACTTATTCATTCTATTTGTCAGATGGTGATATTAAAGCGTTAGAGGCAAGATTAGGTAATAAGATAGAAAACTATAATATTGTAGTTGAAGCTGTTGATAATGGTTACTTAAAAGCTAAAGATGATGTATACAGAGAAGCTACTAAGATTAAGGCTTCAGATAAGTTTAAGTTAAAAGAAAGAGAAGAAGCTAAGTTATTCGACTTAAATTAATATCTAACTAATTCTTATCAATTAATCCTATAGAAATAAATCTATAGAAACATAATTTCTATTAAATCAAAACTTAACCGACTTCTAAGAAACGGACAGAGTTCCGGGACTTAGAGGTCGGTTTTTGTATTAAATTTTTAATTATATCTTGACAAATAAATTAAAAAGATATATCATATAATCAATAAGTAACACAACAAATTTTGAATTCAACAAATTTATTAAATTCAAAATACATATTAACTAAAGTATTTGTTATATATGGCAGTAGTACACATATATAAATGATTAACCAGTTATTATAATTAAAGGAGTGATATATATTTATTGTTGTATAAATAGTGGTGCGATATGGGGAATAGAGCCGTATGTTGTAAAGGTAGAGGCGGATATATCACAGGGTATGCCTTGTTTTAATATGGTAGGATTATTAGCATCGGAAGTAAGGGAAGCCAGGGAAAGAGTGAGGAGTGCAATTAAGAATAGTGGAGAAAGTTTACCGATGTACAGAGTAACTGTTAATTTATCTCCGGCAGACAGGAGAAAGGAGGGGACAGGCTATGATTTACCTATTGCATTATCGCTTTTGTGTGCAATGGGCAGACTAGATGTAAGCAGATTTGATAATACACTTATAATGGGTGAATTAGGACTTGACGGAAATATTAACAGAGTGAATGGAATTCTTCCTATTATAAATATGGCGAAGAGATTAGGCTTTAGTAAGTGCATTATTCCTAAAGAAAATACTAATGAGGCAAGATATGCAGATAATATAAAAGTCTATACCTTTTCTACACTTAGAGAAGTAATAGAATATTTTAATAATATACATAATGAAGAAAGTGAGATTATAGATAATACTAATAGAGAAGAGGTATCAGAGCAAAGTGAAAATGATTTTTCTGATATATATGGACAGGAGAGTGTTAAGAGGGCAATTATGATTGCTGTATCCGGGTGGCATAATATGCTGATGATTGGTGCACCGGGAGTCGGTAAATCAATGTTAGCATACAGAATACCATATATTATGACAGAGATGAGTGAGGAGGAGAAAAGAGAAGTTCTAAATATACAGAGTATATGTGGATTAATTGGAAATAATGATTACATTTTGAAGAGGCCATATTCTGCACCGCATCATACTATTACCAAAGCAGCATTGATAGGAGGAGGTAAAGAACCAAGACCGGGAGAGATAACAATTGCTCACAGAGGTGTAATGTTTCTTGATGAATTACCGGAATTTTCTCCAATTGTATTAGATTCATTAAGGCAGCCTTTAGAAGAAAAGGTTGTTAAGATTCACAGAATGAATGGTAATTATGAATTTCCTGCCAATTGTCTTATTATTGCAGCGATGAATCCTTGCAAATGTGGATATTATCCAGACAGGAACAGGTGTAAATGTTCTGAGACAGAGGTGATGAATTACTTAAATAGAATAAGCGGGCCAATTATTGACCGGATTGATATGAGTGTTGAAGTGCCGAGAGTAGATGCAGAGGATATTGGCAGTTTAGATAATAATATGAGTAGTAAAGAGATGAAAGAAGTGATAGAAAAAGCGGTTGACATACAACGAAAGAGGCAGAATGGCAAATATAACAGTCAGTTGTCAACAGATGAAATCAGAAGATATTGTAAGCTTGGAAGAGAAGAAACTGTATTTATGAAAGAGGCCTATAAGAAATTTGGGCTAAGTATGAGAGGATATTATAAGATTGTGAAGATAGCCAGAACCATTGCTGATATAGAAGGCGAAAGTATAATTAATATCAATCATCTTGCAGAAAGCTTAGGATACAGAATTTCAGATAATAAGTATTACAATAATATATAGTATTAAAATAAATGGAGGACATAATTGAATAATGAAGAATATTGGTATTGGATATGTAATATAGAAAATGTGTGGAATGGTACTATTAAAAAGCTGCTTGAGATTTTTAAATCGCCAAAGGAGATTTATGAATGTAGCGAGTGTGAACTGCCAAGATACATAAATAGTAAAAATTTTAAGAATCATAATGAGCTAATAAGGAGCATTGTTAAATCACGAAACGAATATTTAATAAAGGATAGTTATAATAAATTATATAAGATGGGAATATGTTTCATAAGTATTGATAATGATAAATATCCTGACAGATTAAGACTTATAGAAAATTATCCGTATGGAATATATGTAAAGGGAAATATAAGCGCATTAGCAAAAAAGACTGTTGCAATAGTTGGTGCAAGAAATTGTACAACATATGGTAAGAAGATTGCTAAGGATATCGGATTTGAGTTGGCAACTAATGGTGTGAATGTTATAAGTGGATTAGCAAGAGGGATTGATTCGGCAGGATTATGGGGAGCAGTAGATGCTAATGGAATTGCAGGAGCAGTATTAGGTTGTGGCGTAGATATATGTTATCCGAGGGAGAATATAGAATTGTATGAGTTAATTAAAGAAAATGGATTCATTTTATCGGATTATCCTATTGGAACAAAACCTTTAGCATGGCAGTTTCCACTAAGAAACAGAATAATTAGTGGTCTGGCAGATATTGTCATGGTGGTAGAGGCAAGAGAGAGAAGTGGCTCACTAATAACAGTTGAATATGCATTGGAACAGGGTAAAGATGTATGTGCAGTACCGGGAAGGGTTGGAGATGGACTTAGCAGCGGTTGTAACAGATTAATTAAAGAGGGTGCAGCTATGGTTTTATCAGCAAATGACATACTACATGAGCTTGGAATTAATAATGAGAGTAATACTAAATTTTTTAGAAAAAATGATATTGTACTTGAAAAAGAAATAGAAACGTTGTATAGTTATGTGGATTTCATTCCAAAGAATATACAGCAATTGATGAACGAAACTGGTATGAGTTCGTCTGAAATATTAAGAGGATTGATAAAATTACAAATGATGAATTATATAGAAGAACCATCGAAAAACTACTATTCAAGGAAGATTTAGAAAAGGGGATTTATTATGCCAAAGTATTTAGTTATTGTAGAATCGCCAGCTAAAGTTAAAACAATTAAAAAGTTCTTAGGAGCAAATTACAATGTAGTTGCTTCAAATGGACATGTACGTGATTTGCCAAAAAGTACATTAGGTGTTGACATTGAAAATGATTATGAACCTAAATATATAACTATCAGAGGAAAAGGAGATAAGCTTGCAGAACTTCGTAAGGAAGTGAAGAAAGTTGACAAGGTATATCTTGCAACTGACCCTGACCGCGAGGGAGAAGCTATTTCTTGGCATTTAGCAACAGCTCTGAAGTTAGAAGATAAAAAGATGAGCCGAATTACATTTAATGAAATTACTAAGAATGCAGTTAAGGCTTCATTAAAGAATCCAAGAACTATTGATATGAATCTTGTGGATGCACAACAGGCCAGAAGAATGTTAGACAGAATGGTAGGATATACTATAAGTCCGCTTCTCTGGCAGAAAGTAAAAAGAGGTCTGAGTGCAGGTAGAGTACAGTCAGTAGCATTAAGAATGATTTGTGACAGAGAAGAGGAGATTAATGAATTTATTCCGGAAGAATACTGGACTTTAGACGTTAATCTATTACCTGGTGGACATAAGAAACCAATTGTTGCAAAATTACATGGATATAAGAATAAGAAGATTGAGATTAAGAACAGAAGTGAAATGGACGAAGTGCTTGCAGCTATAGATAATGCTACATATAGCATTTCAGAGATAAAGAAAGGTGAGAGAATTAAGAAATCACCATTGCCATTTACTACAAGTACATTGCAGCAGGAGGCTTCTAAGACACTTAATTTCTCAACACAGAAGACTATGAGAATTGCCCAGCAGTTATATGAGGGAATTGATATAAAAGGACAGGGAACAATAGGTATAATTTCCTATTTGAGAACTGATTCTACCAGAGTATCTGAGGAAGCTGATAATATAGCCAGAGAGTTTATCAGTAAGAATTATGGTGAAAACTATTTATCAAAGCAGGATACACAGAAGAAAAGTGATAATAAGATTCAAGATGCACATGAAGCTATAAGACCTACTAATATGGATTTAACACCTGCAAGAATTAAAGATGATTTATCCAGAGACCAGTTTAGATTATATCAGTTAATATGGAAGAGATTCACTGCGAGCAGAATGGAGAATGCTAGATATGAGACAACTTCCATAAAGATATTGGCAGGAGATTATGACTTTGTGTGTTCAGCTTCTAAGTTAGCATTTGACGGCTTTATGTCAGTATATATGACTGAAGATGACAAGGAAGAGAATAAATCAAATGTTCTAATGAAAAATATTGATAAAGATACAACATTACAGTTTGTAGAGCATTTAGAGAAACAGCATTTTACACAGCCACCGGCACATTATACTGAGGCAGGTTTGGTAAAAGCATTAGAGGAACAGGGAATAGGAAGACCTAGTACCTATGCCCCTACAATTTCAACTATAATAGCCAGAAGATATATTGTTAAAGAAAATAAAAACTTATATGTAACTGAATTAGGGGAGATAGTAAATGAGATAATGAAAACAGCATTTCCAGCTATAGTTGATTCCAGCTTCACAGCCAACTTAGAATCTTTATTAGACGGAATCGAAGCAGGTAATATACAGTGGAAAACAGTAGTAAGAAACTTTTATCCTGATTTGGCAGAAGCTGTAAGTAATGCTGAAAAGGTACTTGAGAAAATCAAGATAGAAGATGAAGTTACAGATGTAGTCTGTGAAGAATGTGGAAGAAATATGGTTATAAAATATGGACCACATGGTAAGTTTCTTGCTTGTCCAGGATTCCCTGAATGCAGATTTACAAAACCATATTTTGAGAAAACAGGTATTAAATGTCCAAAATGTGATGGCGAATTAGTTATAAAAAAGACTAAGAAAGGTAGAAAATATTATGGCTGTGAGAATGCTCCGGAATGTGATTTTATGTCATGGCAGAAGCCTTTAGAAGAGAAATGTCCGGAATGTGGAAGCTATATGATTCAAAAAGGTAGCAAGACCGTATGTTCAAATGAAACATGTGGCTATGTGAAGGTAATAAATAAGAAAGAAAATGAGTAAATATGAGTGTTCAATTATTAGATAAAACAAGAAAAATTAATAAATTACTTCATAATTATAATTCCAGCAAGATTGTATTCAGTGACATTTGTGATGTATTAAGTGAAATATTGGATTCAAATGTTGTTGTTATTGCAAAAAGCGGAAAAATATTAGGAATAAGCAGATGTAATGAAATTGAACCTATAGAAACCGAGATGGGAGATAATTCAGTAGGAACATATGTAGATAAAATGATTAACGAGAGATTGTTAGAAGTTTTATCTACTAAGGAAAATGTTAATTTAATGACTTTGGGCTTTGAATCTAATAAAAGTAAACAATATGATGCCATAATTACTCCAATAGACATTGCTTGTGAGAGACTTGGGACTATATTTATTTATAGAATTAAGAAACCTTATGACATAGATGATATAATATTAAGTGAATATGGAAGTGTAGTAATCGGATTAGAGATGACCAGGTCTGTAAGTGAGGAAGAAGAGGATAATTCAAGAAAACGTACATTGTTAAATGTTGCTATTAATTCGCTATCTGAATCAGAGAAAAAAGCAGTAAGATGCGTATTAAAAGAACTTAATGGTAAAGAGGGTGTGGTAATCACCAGTAAGATTGCCGAAAGAGAGGGTATAACAAGGTCAGTATTAATAAATGCACTTAGGAAATTTGAAAGTGGAAGAATTATTGAATCACATTCTAATGGAATGAGGGGCACTTACATAAAAGTTGTAAATGATATAGCATATGAAGTGCTTGGTATAGACAATATGTAGAAAATGATGTATAATATAAGATATTAAATACAACATAAGAGTAAAAAATTACGATATGAAAATGAATGTAAAATTTTCCGATATATATCGTAATTACATATTAAATTTTAATATTTCATAAATGGATTTATGGACTGTCTTGAAAGTGTAATGGATTACGGAATTAATTACATATATAATCAGGGCGGTCTTTTTATATTTTATTATGTCTATGTTTTTCATATGTTTTATATTAGACGTTAATATATAAAAATTGCTTGATATTTTTCTAGAATAATTTTATAATAAAATGTGAGTGATTTTGTCAAAAATTGTGCAAATATGCTATATGAATAGATTTTATTGTAATAGTTGGTTGAAGATATTGTTGTAAATGTTGCTAAGATAATATCAATGCCTTTAGTTAATATTTTTAGATAATATTTTCAGATAACTGTGCATAGTAACAAAAAGGAGGTAATATAATGATTAACTCTAGTATATATAATTACGTTAATGTATTAGACAAAGCCGCTGATGCATCGTGGATTCGCAATGAAGTTATAAGCAATAATATTGCAAATGTAGATACACCTAATTATAAGAGACAAGATGTTGAATTTGAATCATATCTTTTAGCACAGCTTGAAGGTGCGAATTCTTCATCGCTTAAGAAAACAGTAGCAGGTATAGATTTAGATAGCTTAACATCTACGATATATACTGATTCAAATTCATTGTTTTACAGACTTGATGGTAATAATGTAGATATAGATACAGAGAATGTTGAATTGGCATCAAACCAGTTAAAATATCAGGCATTAATAAGCAGCATCAGTAACGAATTTAGTATGATCAAGAGTGCAATGCAGTAGCAGAATCAAAAACAATTTTGGATAATTAAAAATGCAATGAGGTAGAAGATTTAGAAGGATTGTGTTAATTAATATTGCAATGCAGCAATAGAAAAATCAGAAATGGAGGATAAAATGGCTTTATTTTCATCATTTGATATAAGTGCATCAGGTATGACTGCACAGAGATTAAGATCAGATACTATTTCACAGAATTTAGCTAATGTTAATACAACAAGAACCAGTGATGGTGGCCCTTATGTAAGAAAAACAGTTGTATTTACGGAGAGACAGAGTACGCCATTTGACCAGGTACTTTTAACAACTTCAGGAAGAATGGGTAACGGAGTTAAAGTTACATCTGTTATAGAGGATACTGAGACACCTATGAATATGGTATATGATCCATCACATCCGGATGCTGATGAGAATGGATATGTTACATATCCAAATGTGAGTACAATAACAGAGATGACTAACTTAATTGATGCGTCAAGAGCGTATGAAGCGAATGTTACAGCATTTGATGCTGCAAAGACAATGGCTTTAAAAGGATTAGAAATTAATAAATAAAAAAGTATCTAAATTGTATAAAGAAATGAGGTATAGATATGTCAGATGTAACTTCAGTTAGTAATTTGGCAACACAATATATAAATGAGGCACTCAGGCCATCAACTACAGAAACAGGTAAAACTAATAATAAAGAAGCGTTTTCAGATTTATTATCTTCTGCAATGCAGATGATAAAAGAAACAAATGATTTATCAAATGCTGCAAATGCAGAGCAGATGAATTTTGCACTTGGATATTCAGATAATACACATGATTTAGCAATTGCCCAGCAAAAAGCAGCATTGTCATTACAGTATACAGTAGCTGTAAAGAATAAAGTGTTAGAGGCATATAAAGAGATTATGAATATGCAAATATAATACATAATATACAGGCATTAGGAGAATTTTCATGAATGAAAGGTTGAAAGCTGTCCAGAAACGAGCTGTAGATTTCTGGAATAAGTACAATAGAAAACAAAAGACGATGATGATAAGCATTACGTTAGCAGTAATTATTCTGTTAATTGTAATGGTTGTTATGTTTACAAAACCAACCTATGTTACTTTGGTAGAATGTGATTCGGCATCCACAGCATCAGATGTAAAAGATTCATTGAATGATGCAGGAATATCCTTTACTATAACTAATAATTATGTAGTTAAAGTTAAGAGCGAGGATAAAGTAGAAGCTGAAATGGCAATTGCTACATCGGGTGTTATTGCTAAAGAATATACAATAGACCAGGCTCTTTCAGGTGGAATGAGTACAACAGAAGCTGATAAGCAGAAGCGATATAAGGCATATTTAGAGGATAGATTAAGAGTATCCTTAGAAAAATTACAATATGTTAAAGCTGCAAGAGTACAGATTACTGTTCCAGAGAGTAAGTTAAGTGTGTTAGATTCTAAAGAAGAATCAACAGCAGCAGTTGTACTTAATCTTAAGAAAAGTATGAGCTCGGAACAGGCTGAGAATGTGGCACAGTGGATAGCTACATCACTTGGTAACGATACAATGGCTTCGGTAACTATTATTGATACAGATGGTAATATGTTATTTAGAGGAACTGATTATACTGAAGGTGATTTCTCAGGAGGTTCAAAAAGTGAAATTCAGCAGGCTGCGATGGATTTAGTATCTACAAATGTTAAGAAATTATTTGAAGCTGCTGAATTATATCAGTCAGTAGAAGTATCGCCACATTTGGATATGAGCTTTGATACTGTTGAAAGAACACAGATATCATATGATACTGGAGACAGAGAGCAAGGACCGTATCTTACATCATATGAAGTTGAACAGGAGGGTTCTTCAGGAGCAAGTGGTGTTCCGGGAACTGATTCTAATGATGAGGATATAACATATAATATTCAGACTGATGAAGGTTCTTCGAGTACATATGCATTAAAAAAATATGAGTATGCAGTTAACCAGATTATAGAAAAGACAACATTAGGCAGAGGAACTATTGATTATACAGATTCAACACTTAGTATTGTAGCACGTACATATAATGTATATGAAGAAGATAAAGTAAGAAAACAGGGATTGTTAGATGGTATCACATGGGAACAGTTCAAAGAACAGAATAGAGACAATGTACAGTTAGATGTTCCGGCAGATTTATATCAGATGGTATCGACTGCAACAGGATTTACAACAGATAATATTACAATTCTTGCGTATAGGGTACCACAATTTGTAGATGCTGAAAGCACATCGTCAAAAGGATTTACTGATTATCTTCCGATAATACTTGCAGTAGTAATATTTGGATTACTTGCATTTGTAGTATTTAAGAGTACAAGACCGGTTGAGGTACTTGAAACAGAACCTGAACTTTCGGTTGAAGCATTACTTGCATCTACTAAGGAGAATCAGCAGCCGGTTGAAGATATTGATTTGAATGATAAGTCAGAGACCAGAAAGGCAATAGAGAAATTTGTTGATGAAAATCCGGAGGCGGTTGCATTATTACTTAGAAACTGGTTAGAAGATGATTGGAATTAATTGAAAGGCATGGATTATTATGGCAAAAAGTAATGAAATGATGGGCATTCAGAAGGCAGCAATACTTTTGATAGCCTTAGGACCTGAGAAATCTGCGACTATATTTAAACATTTAAAAGAAGATGAAATAGAAGAACTCACACTTGAAATTGCCAATACAAGAAGTGTATCGCCACAGACTAAGGAAGAAGTTTTAGATGAATTCTATGAAGTTTGTCTTGCACAGCAATATATTGCTGAAGGTGGTATAGATTATGCTAAAGACTTATTAGAGAAGGCATTAGGACAGGATAAGGCTCATGATGTTATAAGTAAGCTTACTGCTTCATTACAGGTCAGACCGTTTGAATTCATCAGAAAGACAGATGCTTCACAGCTTCTTAACTTTATACAGGATGAACATCCACAGACGATTGCACTTATCTTATCGTATCTGCCGGCAGGACAGGCCTCGGCTGTAATTTCAGCATTACCACTTGATAAACAGGCAGATGTAGCAAGAAGAATTGCACAGATGGATAGAACATCTCCTGATGTGATTAAAGAAGTAGAACGCGTACTTGAAAGAAAGCTGGCTTCATTAGTAAATCAGGATTACACAATTGTTGGTGGTGTAGATGCCATTGTTGAAATTCTTAATTATGTTGACAGAGGAACAGAGAAACATATTATGGAAAATCTTGAAGTTGAGGAACCTGAACTTGCAGATGAAATCAAACGTAAAATGTTCGTATTTGAAGATATTCTTTCTCTTGATGATAAAACAATACAGCGTGTATTACGAGATGTTGACAATAATGATCTTGGAATTGCACTTAAAGGAACGAGTGAAGAAGTTCAGAATGTTATATTTAACAATTTATCAAAACGTCTTGCTGCAATGATAAGAGAGGATATGGACTTTATGGGACCTGTTCGTATGAAAGACGTTGAAGAAGCACAGCAGAAGATTGTAAATATTATTCGTAGATTAGAGGATACGGGTGAAATTATCATTGCTCGTGGTGGAGGTGACGAAATAGTTGTCTAATTTAGTTAAATCCAGAAACATCGTATGTGATAGTAATGATAAAAAGATAATTGATTATAATGAACTAATTTCAGCTAAATTATCCATGATTAAGGATAACATAAAGTATCAGCCTGAACCATTAGAAATAGTGGATGGTGTAGATGCTGATTCTGTACAGGAATTATTAGAAGATAATGCATCAGATACAATGCTTGAAAATGCTAATGTACAGGCAGAGAGAATAATTGCAAGAGCAAATGAAGATGCAAAAGCCATTATTGAGAGAGCGAAGGAAGAATCGGATATAATAAGAGCTGACAGTGCTAATATTGGTAGAAATGAAGGTTATGAAGAAGGACATAAAAAAGCAGAGATAGAATTAGCTGCTTTAAAGAAATCTGTTGAAGATGAAAAAGTTCAGATGGAAATAGAATATAACCAGAGATTAAATGAAATGGAACCGATGCTTGTAGAGACAATACTTACAGTTTTTGAAAAGGTAACACATGTACTGGCAGAAGACAAAAAAGATTTGGTACTACAGCTAGTTAATGATGTTCTTAGTAAAACGGAAATCAGTAAAGAATTCCTTATCAGAGTTTCATCATCCGACTATAAATTTATGCTTGACAACAGAGAAAGAATTAATGGTGTTGTTTCAAAACAGGTACAGATAGAGATAGTTGAGGATCCAACATTTAAAAAAGGTCAGTGTATGATTGAAAGCGACAGCGGAATATATGATTGCAGTTTAGATATTCAATTAGAAAATCTTATTTCAGCAATAAAGACAATGGCATGTTTAGTAAGTGACTAGATAACAAAGGAAAGTAGCAAATGGTAGTAGATACAGATAAATATCTTAAATTAATAGAAAAGACATATGTAAATAAACTTGGCAAAGTTGTCAAAATAGTTGGTCTTACAATTGAGTCAGTCGGACCAGATGCTAATCTTGGTGATGTGTGTAAGATAAAGTCAAGAGAAGACCGGGATACTTATGTTAAGGCTGAAGTAGTTGGTTTTAAAGATAAAAGGGTATTGCTTATGCCATTTGACAATATTGACGGGATTGGCCCGGGAAGTATTGTAGAGAATACCGGAAAACCATTAAAAGTAAAAGTAAGTGATGATTTGCTTGGAAATACTGTTGATGGACTAGGTGTACCACTTGATGGTTATGAAATTAAGAATTATAAGAAATATTCAGTAGAAGCAAAACCACCAGATCCAATGTCGAGGGCAATCATAAGTGAAGTGCTTCCGTTAGGAGTTAAGGCTGTTGATGGACTTATTACCGTTGGTAAAGGACAGAGAATTGGTATATTTGCAGGAAGTGGTGTTGGAAAGAGTACATTACTTGGTATGTTTGCAAGAAATACAAAGGCAGATATAAATGTTATCGCACTTATCGGAGAACGAGGAAGAGAGGTCAGAGAGTTCATAGAACGAGACCTTGGTGAAGAGGGTATGAAACGAAGTATAGTTGTCGTGGCAACCTCTGATAAACCGGCACTTATCCGTAACAAAGCTGCCAAGACAGCAACCGCGATAGCTGAATATTTCAGAGATAAAGGTAAAGATGTACTTCTTATGATGGACTCTTTGACCAGATTTTCAATGGCACAAAGAGAGATAGGCTTAGCTTCAGGTGAACCACCTGTCACAAGAGGATATCCACCAAGTGTGTATAGTGAGATGCCTAAACTCCTTGAAAGAGCCGGCAATTCATCGGTCGGTTCAATCACAGGATTGTATACAGTTCTTGTAGATGGCGATGATTTTAATGAGCCGATAACGGATACAGCAAGAGGAATCTTAGATGGACATATAATTTTATCAAGAAAACTTGGTCATAAGAATCATTATCCTGCGATTGACATTTTACAGAGTATATCGCGTGTAATGAGTTCGATTGCAAGCAGAGAGCATAAGAAGGCGGCAGGAAAACTTAAAAATGTATTAGCAACTTATAATGAAGCAGAAGATTTGATAAATATTGGAGCTTATAAAGAGGGTTCTAATAAGAATATCGATTATGCAATATCTAAAATAGACGAAGTTAATGATTTCCTGATACAGGGTGTTGATGAGAAATATAACTTTGATGATGTTGTTAATATGCTAGAGAAGATATTTGAAGATTAATTTATTTATAAATATAAATAGCAAGCGAAATAGCAGGCTAAGGAATAAATATAAATTTGAACTAAAATGCTAGTGCATTAATTTAAGCAACAGATATAATATTTTAATAAATGCAAAGAGTTGAGGAAGATTATGGCGAAATTTGTATATAAGATGCAAAATATTTTAGAGATAAAGTACAAATTAGAGACTCAGGCAAAGACTGCTTATGCAGAAGCTAATAACAGACTTAACGATGAATTATTTAAGTTGCAATGCATTTATGACGATATAAATAAATATGAAGATGAAATAAGAGAACTCAATAGCGGAACATTAGATGTAAGACGGCTCAGATGGTGTTATGAAGCTATTGAGATTAAGAAGATAGAAGCAGAAAAACAGAAAAAAGCCGTAGATAAGGCAAGAAAGGGCGTTGAATTAGCCAGGATAAAACTTAATGAAGTTATGGTGGATAGAAAGACGCATGAGAAACTTAGAGAAAAAGCATTTGAAGACTTTAAAGTTGAAATTGCCGAGGAAGAAAAGAAAGAAGTAGACGAACTGGTTAGTTTCAGTTTTAATAAATCGGAATAGTGGGTGACATATATGGCAAAGAAACAGAATGATAACATAGATAATGACAATTTGAATGATATTTTAGGTGATGATGTAATTGCTAACAGTGAGCCTAAAAAGGAAAATAAACCATTATCGATATTGATAACTGCATTGATTATATTGATATGGTTAGGAATATTTGTTGCACTCATTAAATTAGATGTGGGTGGCTTCGGAAGTAAAGTATTGACACCTGTTCTGAAAGATGTTCCGGTTATTAATAAGATTTTACCTAAGTCAGCAAATAAGACATCTGATGAAGATATTCCATATAAGAGTATTGCAGAGTGCGCAGCGTATATTAAAGAATTAGAAAGCGAATTAGCAGGATATCAACAGTCAGAAAATGATAAGGATACACAGATAGCTGATTTACAGGCAGAGGTTGACAGACTTAAACAATTTGAGGATAATCAGGCAGAATTCGAAAAATTAAAGGCTCAATTCTATGAAGAAGTAGTGTTTGGAGATAAAGCAATTGATCCATCTAATTACATACAATACTATCAGTCTATAGATAAAGAAAATGCAGATTTGCTATATCAGAGAGCAATAGAAAAATATGCATATGACGAACAGGTTAAAGAAAGAGCTAAATATTACAGTTCTATGAAGCCTGCAAAAGCAGCACAGATTTTCTGTGAAATGACTGGAGATTTAGATATTGTTGTATCTTTGTTAAACAGTATGAATGCAGATGAAAGTGGTGCAATAATAGCTGCCATAAGTGATATCGATTCGGTATTTGCGGCTAAAGTAACAAAGAAATTAATGCCTTAAATTGGTGATTATGGTAACAAAGAAATTAATTTCTTATTAAAAATGTCTCATATTTGATAAGAATTAATTATATAGCCGGATATTATGGAAGATGCAAGGTATAAAGCCGTACATATAAGAAGAATCCGGCATTCTGATCGAAGATTGGTCAGACACCTAATCATTAATGAATGATTAGAGAAAATTATGATGAAAGGAGGAAGAGAATGGTAAGTGCGAATATTTCAGGTAAATTCAAAGTAGATTTTCTAAACAGTTCTAATGATACTAATTCTGTTAAAAAGTCATCGGACAGCGATTTTACTAAAATATTAAGCAGTCATACTACTAACGACAGTAAAGAAACATTTAAAACTGACAACAATGATAAGAACAGTGATGTAAAGAATGTCATTAAGAAGTTCTATTCAGACAAGCCACAGATTAGTGACAATGAAACAAAGATTGATGATACAGATATCGAAAAAGCTGTTGCAGAAACATATTCACAGATTGTAAATGTAATAGCTGACACACTTAATGCTAATCCTGATGAGATTAAGGATATTATTAATGAACTTGATATTAATCTGAGTGATTTATCAGATAGTCAGAGTGTTGTTAAGATAGTCAGTGAATATTTAGGTATTAGTAATCCGGTAAATGTTCTGACTAATGATGAGGCTATTAATGCTGTTAAAGAAATTAATCAGGCAATTGATGAAATTATTGATGATTTCAAAGACGAATTTGTGATTACAGATGATGAACTTAGTGATTTATTTAACAAATTTGATGTTACACAGGATACTGAAATTATTGAAGATGTTGTAATTGATGAGACAGGAAATGCCACATCAGATGATACAGTTAAAGTTTCTGATGAAAATGATAACAAAATTAATATGGATTCAGAAAATGATAATATAGTGCCTGAGAAAACGACAGTTAAGAATGAAGAAAGTGCAAATGCCGATAATAACAGGGAATTTCATAATGACAGAGAAAGTAAATCAGAACTTTATCCAAATGAAAATGGAATGGAAAGTATAGTTTCTAATCTTAAGAATACTATTGTGGATAACATTTCGGCAGAAGATGGAATTGCAGATAAGATTATTAAGCAGATTACTGATGATATAAGATTATATGCGAAGGCTGATACAACATCACTTGAGATTCAGTTAGAACCTGAAACACTTGGTAAGGTAGGAATTACTGTTACGAGTAAGGCAGGAACTGTTACGGCACAGTTAGTGGTTCAAAATGAAGTTGCGAAAGAAGCAATCGAAAGCCAGATGGCAACACTTAAAGATAGTTTTGCAAGTCAGGATATAAAAGTAGATGCAGTAGAAGTAACGATTGCAAGCAAAGAATTTGAACAGAACCTTGATAAAGGTGCGGGAAATTCTTCAGAACAGAATGAAAATAAGAGAAGAAGACATATTTCAGCAGAAGAACTTGCAGAAATTAATGGAACTGTAACGGAGAAAGAGATGACAATTGATAATGTCCTTAAAGAAATGGGAACAACAGTCAATTATTCAGCTTAAATAAAGTGAAAGGAGAGAGAAGAATGGCAGTAGCTAATATAGTAAATGGAGAAGTTATAGCAGAAACAACTCCTACAAACAGCTCAAAGAATACAGTAGGCAAAAATGAACTTGGTAAAGATGCATTTATGACATTACTTGTAGCACAGATGCAGAATCAGGACCCATTAAATCCATCAACAGATACAGAATTCATAAGCCAGCTAGCACAGTTTAGCAGCCTTGAACAGATGCAGAATCTTAATACTACACTTAATAACCAGAATGCATTTGGACTTGTAGGAAAGAATGTCATTATTAATGTAGGCTCATCTAAAGGAGAAACTACAAATACTGTTGCAGGATATGTGCAATATGTTGAAATGAAAGACGGTAAGGCTTATCTGGCAATTAATGAAGAACTGTATTCAATTGATGATTTGTACACAGTAATTGATAAAGACTATCTGGATAAAATCATCAATGATAATAAGAAAAATGATTCTGCAAACACAGAAGACAAATCAGACGATACAAAGACAGATGATAAAACAGATAACATTGGCAAGGAAGAGTAATGAGTGGAGGTACCGAAAGTGAATATTAATGGTAGTTTTTCTTCTATAGAACAAATTACTGGTGCATATTTAAACAATAAGGTACAAAAAAATGTCATTGAATCAAAGGATTCGGATAATTCATTTCAGAAGATATTACAACAGAAAGCAACAGAGGGTTTAAAATTCTCTAAGCATGCCGGAGAAAGACTTGAAGAAAGAAATATAACTTTATCTAATGAGCAGATGAAGAGATTAGAAGAGGCGACTGTAAGAGCTGATGAAAAAGGAATAAAAGAATCATTAATGCTAATGGATAATATGGCGTTTATTGTGAATGTAAAAAATAGCACAGTAATTACGGCTATGGATCAGACAGATAATAAAGATAATATATTTACAAATATTGATGGAGCAGTCATAGTATAGAGCCGGACCTTTATGGAAGCTTATGATTTCTGAATGACAGATGAAATCAGATATGACATGCGATTACAGGTAAATGAATTGGAGGTCGTTTAATTATGATGAGATCATTGTATTCCGGTGTATCCGGATTAAAAGTTCATCAGACAAAGATGGACGTTATAGGTAATAATATTTCGAATGTTAATACAGTTGGTTTTAAAGCATCGAGAGTAACATTCAGTGAATTATTCTACCAGACAACACAGACAGCAACAGGTCCTAATGCACAGACTAATACAGGTGGACAGAATGCTAAACAGATTGGTCTTGGTGCTTCTTTAGCATCTATCAGTGTTGATGTAACAGGTGAGGGTGGTAACCAGTCAACAAACAGACCGTTTGACTTAAAGATTAATGGTAACAGTTTCTTTATCGTTAATAGCAATGGTTCTACATATTTTACAAAAGCAGGTAACTTCGCTAAAGATGAAGCAGGTAATTTAGTTACTGATACAGGTGCATTTGTAATGGGATATGTAGCAGATACTCCGGGTGCTGCTTTACAGACAGACCAATTAAGACCTATTCAGGTATATGCTTCTAAGTATGTAAATACAGAACCATCGGCAACATCAGCAGCTAACTTCTCAGGTAATATTAATAAAGAAGATTCAAACTTTGCGTCAGGATTACCAATTACAAGAAATATATATGTATATGATAACTTAGGTTATCAGTACGGCGTACAGGTTCAGATTTCTAAAGTATCTGATACAGAATATAGTGTTACAACTAATGGCGTATATTCAGGTACAAAGCTTGTTGAGGGACTTAACGCAACAATGAATGGAACACTTACATTTGATGCTGCTACAGGTAAGCTTGCATCTGATACTAAATTAGATTTATCAATTACAGGAAGTGACTCATTTACAGTTGATCCTATAGAAGTTGATTTCAGTAAAATTACATCATATGGTACAGAGACAACTATTGATAGTGCAAGAGGTACATATGATGGAGAGGGTACAGGTAAAAAAGTAGGTGTTATGACAAGTGTCGGAATCGATGCTTCAGGTAATGTAGTAGCTGCATACGATAACGGTGATAACGAAATAATCGGACAGATAGCGGTTGCAACATTCTCTAACCCTGCAGGTCTTGAGAAAGTTGGACAGAATATGTTCGCTGCAACACTTAACTCAGGTGAATTTAATGGAATAGGTCAGGATATCAACGCTACAGGTGGTTCGTTCTCACCTGGTGTACTTGAGATGTCGAATGTAGACTTAGCAACAGAGTTTACAGATATGATTGTTACACAAAGAGGTTTCCAGGCTAATTCAAGAGTTATTACTACATCAGATACAATGCTTGAAGAATTATTAAGTCTTAAGAGATAATTAAATGGGAGAATCTCATAAAGAGGTTCTCCCATATTTTGCCAAAACGATTAGATATACATCAGGAAAGGAGTTAAGAAGTAATCGATGATAGAATTAACAAGGTTAAATGGTAAAAATATTATGATTAACTGTGAACTTATTCAATATATAGAAGAAACGCCTGATACAGTGATTACATTTAATAATGGAACTAAAATACTTGTCAAAGAAGAATGTGATGAGATAAAAGAAAAGGTTCTCGAATATAAAAGAGAAATTATGAGGTTTTAAAGTTATATCAGGCATTTTTACAGCATATTAATAAAACCAATATAAAAAATGTCATATTCGTCAAAAAAATGTCATAAAGTGTTTGGCTAATTGGTAATTTTGTGGTAGAATATTAGTCAGTATTATTATGCAAAAAAATGTTTTAGGTAGGTGAAAAAGATGGATATTGCTTCAGTTGTCGGATTAGTAGTGTGTATCGGAATGGTTATCATGGGTATCGTTACGGGTGATGAAGGTGCAGCAGCCTTAGGTAACTTCGTGGATTATAAGTCAGCTTTGATAACATTTGGTGGTGCGTTTGCGAGTGTAATGGTTTTTTATTCAATAAAAGATTTCGTAAATTCCCTAAAAGCATTTAAGATAGCCTTAAAAGCACCGGCTAATAAAGACACAGAGACAATTAAGAATATAATCGATTTATCAAATGTAGCACGTAAAGAGGGACTTTTAGCGCTTGAAGAAGCAGCTAATGACCTTGAAGATGAATTCCTTAAGAAAGGAATCCTGTTAGTAGTAGATGGTACTGATCCTGAATTAGTGCGAGCTATTATGGAGACAGATATGATATGTGTGGAGAATAGACATAAGAAAGTAATAAGTTTCTATGAATCTGTTGCTTCGATGGGACCTGCCTGGGGTATGATTGGTACACTTATTGGTCTTATTAATATGTTGAAAAATCTTAGTGATATTTCGTCAGTCGGACCTAATATGTCAGTAGCGCTTATTACTACATTATATGGTTCGTTACTTGCTAACTGGATAGCAACTCCGATAGCTTCAAAACTTAAATATAACAATGATTTAGAGATAATGCTAAAGGAAGTAACTATAGAGGGTCTGTTATCGATACAGGCTGGAGAAAATCCAAGAGTTATTGAAGAAAAACTCAAATCCTTCCTCTCTCCTGAACAAAGAGTTGGATTTGGTGAGTCAGAAGATGGCGGAGGTGAGTAGAATTGGCAAGACGAAAAGAAGAACAGTCAGGCTCAGGTTCACCGGCATGGATGGCAACATTTAGTGATTTGATGAACTTATTACTGTGTTTCTTTGTATTGTTATTTGCTATGTCAAGTATTGATGAAGATAAGTTCGAGGAACTTGTCGCTTCGCTTTCAGCAAGCTTTGGTGTGTTAGATGGTGGCTCTACTTCAGTGATAGAAGGAACTGTTATCGCAGCAGGTGTTAATGACCTTAATGATTTGAATGATTATTACCAGAGTATGGGCCTTAATGATACAGGTACAGATGTTGCGCAGGACCCGGATATTTATGAATATGACGGAAGTCAGTTATTAGAAGTGTTAAAGGACAAAGGTGCCGAAGAATCAGAGAAGATGGCTGAAGAGATAAAGAGTGAAGCTACAGAGATGCAGATTGCAGATAGCATAGATGTTGATTTTACATCGCAGTATGTTACAATTACTTTAAATGGTGCATTGTTGTTTGATTCAGCGAAAGCATACATAAGGTCAGAATCATTACCATTAGTAGACAGAGTGGGAAATATTTTAAAAAATTACTCATCATCAATGATAGAGATAACAGGATATACAGATAGTGTTCCACTTTTAGATGATCCTAAGTATGATGATAACTGGGACTTATCAAGTGCGAGAGCTAAAACAGTGCTTATGTACCTTGTTGAGAATAAGGGTATGGACCTTACTAAGATGAAATCATCAGGCAGAGGAGAAAATGATCCGATTGCCTCTAATGATACAGCCGAGGGCAGGGCACAGAACCGACGAGTTGAAATAAAAATCTATAATGAATATAGTATGGAATAGACAACGGAGGATAGGACATTGAAGAAAAGCTTATTGAATATTATAACGATAGTATTAGTATTGACAAATACAATATTAACAACAATAATGCTATTTGTGGTAGTTCCGGGAATGCAGGATTCTAACCGCATAATTAAAAAAGTTGCTCAGGCAGTTAATCTTGAATTAGATACCAGAGAGACAGATGTTTCTGATGTACCACTTGAAGAATGTGAGACATTTGATTTAGAGACTAAATTAACTATTGCACTCAAGAAAGGTTCAGATGGAAAAGATCATTATGCAGTGATTTATCCAACATTACTGCTCTACAAGAATGGTAGTAACTATTCAAAGAATTTAGCAACTCTTACAGAGAAGAAAGCACTTGCAACACAGCATATACAGGAGATTGTACAGAAGTATACAGCTACAGAGCTTCAGACTAATCCAGATGCTGTAAGAGAAGAAGCAAAAGCTGATTTGCAGGAAATTTTCGGAAAGGGATTTATTGTTCAGGTAGTATTTGGAACAACTACAATCCAATAACATGATACATAAATTTAGACATAGGAGGTGATGATGCGTGAGCGAGGTATTATCTCAGAGTGAGATAGATAATCTGCTGAAAGCATTAAGCTCCGGGGAATTAGACGTCAATGAGTATGCAGACGCTAACGAAACCCAGGTTAAAAATTATGATTTTGCACGTCCGGCAAAGTTTTCAAAAGAACATCTGCGTACGTTAGAAATAATATTTGAACATTATGGCAGATTATTATATACCAATTTACCGGCTTATTTAAGAAAAAATGTCCAGGTTGAGGTTGTGAATTCAGAAGCTGTAGCATATTCTGAATTTGCTAACGCATTATCAAATCCGGTAATACTTGGAATAGTTAATTTTGAGCCGTTAAAAGGAAATGTTTTGATGGAACTTGCACCTAGTCTTGGATATGCAATTATTGACAGGTTATTAGGTGGAAGTGGTGAAACATTAGAGAAGAAAAGAGATTTTTCTGAAATAGAGATAACCATTATAGAAAGAATAATTTCTATATGTATTGACTTATTAAGAGAACCGTGGAAGAATGTTGTTGAACTGAATCCTAGGTTGGAGAAAATCGAAACAAATTCACAGTTTGCACAGATTATTTCACCAAGTGAGATGATTGCAATTGTTACTTTGAATTTGAAAATAGGGGATGTCGAAGGATTGATGAATATTTGTCTTCCATATTTGACACTCGAGCCTGTTATGGATAAGCTGAATACAAAATATTGGTATTCAACAATGCAGGATAAAGAAGAAAGTGAATATGAAGATAAGATAGAAGCTCTTATTTCAAGAGCTGTGGTACCATTAAAAGCTGTACTAGGTACCAGTACAATATCTGTCAGTGATTTTGCAAATCTGCAAAAAGGTGACATAATAAAATTAGACTCAGGGATTGAAGATGAGCTTACGGTTTTTGTTGGAAACATAGGTAAATTTAAAGCACTACCGGGTTCGGCAAAAGATAATTATGCTGTAAGAATTACATCGATAATCAGAGAGGAGTAAGGCAAAATGGACGGAATGCTATCACAAGAAGAAATTAATGCATTACTGAATGGAATGAATACAGACGCAGATTCTGGTACAGACGGCGCATCAGCAGATACTGCCACATCAGAAGAAGTGAATACAGGTAATTCAGATAATTCAGTTAATGAAGATTTCCTTACAGATATAGAAAAAGATACTGTAGGCGAGATATCCAACATAAGCATGGGAACAGCAGCCACGACATTATCTTCGTTGGTTAATCAGAAAGTAAATATAAGTATTCCTGTTGTTACATATGCAACATGGGACGATTTGGTGAAAAGCTATGACAGACCATGCGTTTTCCTTCAGATTAAATACAAAGAAGGCCTTGATGGAAATAACATATTAATATTAAAAGAAAATGATGTTAAAATAATCGCAGATTTGATGATGGGCGGAGATGGTACTAATACAGATGGAGAACTTACAGAATTACATCTCAGTGCCATTTGTGAAGCAATGAACCAGATGATGGGTTCGGCTTCAACATCACTTTCATCAATGCTCAACATAAAGATTGATATTAGTCCACCAACAGCTAGTCTGGTTGATTTAAATGATAATTTAGGTCAAAATGAAATATCTGATTTCTTATCAAAAGGTTTTGTTAAGAATGCATTTAAGTTAACAATAGGTGACTTGGTTGACAGTGAGATAATGCAATTATTCCCTGTTGAATTCGCTAAGAATTTATGTAGACGTTTTGAAAATGGAGCTGACGAGGAACCTGCTTCATTACCTGAAGAATCAGTTAGTGAACCTGTTATACAGCAGGATAAGCCTCAGGTACAGCAGCAACAACAACCACTACAACAGCCACAACAGACAATGCAGCAGCCTATGGGTGGACAGCAGATGACACCACCACCTGTTAATATGAATCAGGCGGGATATGGTATGCCAACCGGCTATCCTATGGGAGCAATGGGTGCTATGCCTGGTTATAATGGAGTTCCATACCAGCAGATGCAGCCACAGATGATGCAGGAAGTGAATGTACAGCCTGCACAGTTCCAGGCATTTTCTAATGATTTAGCGGCTATTACACAGAAAGAGAATATTAATCTCATTATGGACGTTCCATTAGAGGTTACAGTTGAGCTTGGACGTACAACTAAATCCATAAAGGAAATTCTTGAATTCGCACCGGGAACAATTATTGAATTAGATAAAATAGCCGGTGAACCAATAGACGTATTAGTTAATGGAAAATATGTAGCTAAAGGCGAAGTTGTCGTAATTGAAGAAAGTTTCGGCATACGTGTTACAGAAATTATAAAATAGAACAGTGAGATAGGAGAGAAGAGAGATGGCAAAAAATATTATGATATGTGATGATGCTGCATTTATGAGAATGATGATTAAGGACATTTTAACTAAAAATGGTTATAATGTTGCAGCAGAAGCAGAAAATGGAGCAAAAGCAGTAGAAAAATATTCTGATGTAAAACCTGATTTAGTTATGATGGATATAACAATGCCAGAGATGGATGGTATTCAGGCACTTAAGAAGATTAAGGAACTTGACCCGGGAGCTACAGTAATTATGTGTTCTGCAATGGGACAGCAGGCAATGGTTATTGAATCAATCCAGTCAGGAGCTAAGGACTTTATCGTTAAACCTTTCCAGGCAGACAGAGTTATTGAAGCAGTTAAAAAAGCTATAGGCTAGACAAATGACGGTAATGAATTGCATTATGGCTGCTTCACGTGTAAACAGTTTTGTTCAGTTCATAACATTATTAATTGTATTTGTTATAGTATTGTTCTTAACATACTATACGACGAAATTCATCGGTAATTACCAGAGAGTCAGTAACAGATATACGAATTTTGAGGTTGTTGAGACTTATAGAATTTCTAATAATAAATATATTCAAATTATAAAAGTAAGTGGTAAATATATTCTTATATCAGTAACAAAGGATAATGTTACAATGCTTACTGAATTAGATAAGAAAAATGTTGTGAAGCCTGAATATACTACAGGACAGCAGTCTTTTTCGGAAATACTAGATAAATTTAAAAATCTAAAAAAACATACTGTAAATAGTGCAGATGAAAATGAGGAGCAAGGCAATGAAGAAGATAAACAGACTAAGTAAAATAATGAAAAACACATTTAAGTTTATCTGTCTGCTTGTACTCATTTGTAATCTTGTAATATGTTATAGTGTATCAGCTAAAGCCACAACAACAGGAGGCTCTTCTAATGGAAGCTCATCGCCTGTTGTTACGGATACTGATAATAATACGGGAAATATTCTTGGAGTCAACATATCAACAGATGGAGAGGGTGGATTATCAGGAGCGCTTCAGATAGTGCTTGTCCTTACGGTAATTGCATTATGTCCGTCAATATTAATTATGTTGACTTCTTTTACGCGAATAATAATTGTTCTGCATTTTACAAGAGCTGCATTAAATACACAGACAGCACCACCTAATCAGGTATTAGTCGGATTGGCGTTGTTTCTGACATTCTTCATAATGTCGCCTGTTTTCAATCAGGTATATACAGATGCAATCAAACCTCTGAATGAGGGAACTATAACGCAGGAAGAAGCATACAAGGCGGGAATTAAGCCGTTAAGAACATTTATGCTCAATCAGGTTAAGGATAAAGATTTAGACGCGATGGCCTCAATTGCAGGGATGGATAATATTTCATCGAAAGATGATATACCACTTACGGTACTTATTCCAAGTTTTATCTTAAGTGAATTAAGAATCGCTTTCTGGATAGGTTTCCTTATCTATATACCATTTATAGTTATAGATATGGTTGTGGCATCAACGCTTATGTCAATGGGTATGATGATGTTGCCACCGACAACAATATCATTACCATTCAAAATTCTTCTATTTGTATTAGCAGATGGATGGAATCTTATAATTGTTAATCTGATGAAGACATTTGTAACCTGATAGTATAAAGGTGATTAAAAATCTTTTATTGTATAATGGAGATATGATATGACAGAAGAAGCAATTTTAAATATTGCAAGTGATGCAATATGGACAATAATAATCTCAGCAGGACCATTATTAATTGTATCATTGATAATCGGACTTATTGTAAGTATTTTTCAGACTGTAACATCTATACAGGAGCAGACACTTACATTTATTCCTAAATTAATTGGAATCTTTATGGTTCTTATATTAATGGGTTCATTTATTTTGAATAATATGGTTTCATTTATGAGCAATCTTTGGTCTAGTTTTGGAGATTATGTTTTATGATTCAGATTACATTTAATCAGAACACAATAGAATATCTTTTGATAATCCTTGTCAGAGTGAGTTCATTTGTATTTATAGCTCCGTTCTTCGGGGACTCTGCGGTTCCGGCAAGAGTAAAGGTTTCATTCAGCGTATTGGTTACAATCTTATTGTTTTATTCAATGCCGGTTACCAAACTTGAATACGGTACAGTTATAGATTATGCTATAATTGTACTTAAGGAATCGATTACCGGATTGTTAATTGGTTTTTCGGCATACATATGTAATACGATTATACATTTTTCAGGAAAAATTATAGATATGGAGATTGGTCTATCGATGGCTCAGGTATTTGACCCTACAACAAATACTGAAACAGGTCTTACAGGTAGCTTATATTCATATCTATTAATGTTATTTATGATAGTTTCAAATATGCATATTTTTTTATTAAATGCATTAGTTGATTCATATACACTTATACCGATTAACGGTATAAAACTTGGTGATACCATGTATGATACAGTTATGGGCTTTATGGCTAATTACTTTATTATCGGTTTTAGAATTGTTCTGCCTGTATTTGCATCAATTCTGCTGTTAAACTGTATATTAGGAATAATGGCAAAGGTAGCACCACAGATGAATATGTTTGCGGTAGGTATGCAGCTAAAGGTAATGGTTGGACTTTTTGTTATGTTTATTACAGTAGCAATTCTTCCGGTACTTTCGAATTTTATCTTTTCGCATATGCAGACAATGGTTAAAGAAATGTTGCGGGGTATGATGTAAGTGGAAGATAGAGAAGTATTTATTAAATATAATCTGCAATATTTTGCTAAAGACGGACCGGGCGGTGAGAAAACTGAACCGGCAACAGCTAAAAAGCTTGATGATGCGAGAAAAGAGGGTAATGTAGCCAAAAGTAAAGATATTGTATCAGCGGTTGCGTTACTTACATCATTTGTTGTTCTTAAGGTAACGATTGGAAATATCGGAACAGGACTGATGGGAATCTATACATCAGCATACAATGGAATCGCATTATTTGCTAATCCGGACAGTGATGAGATTAATTATAATTCCGTTATGTCCATAGCTAAGAATATGACAATTGATGGTTTTAAATTAGTTATCCCGATATTTGCATTAATGTTTATTATTGCATTTGTGGGCGATTTAGTACAAGTTAAGTGGAAGATAACTGCTAAACCTCTGCAGCCTAAGGGAAGCAAGATTAATCCGTTAAAAGGCTTTAAGAGAATTTTCTCAATGCAGTCTTTAGTCAATTTTGCTAAGTCATTAGCACTTGTAATTATCATTTTCTTTATGGTATTTCAGACTATTAAGACTAAAAGAGGAGTTTTATTTAATCTATATGAGATATCGCTATTAGAAGCATTAGGAGTTATAGGCGACTTAGTGTTCTCACTTGCCATAAAGATTTGTGCAGTTTATCTTATAGTCGGTGTCGCTGACTTCGCATATCAGAAGATAAAGTTTAAAAATGATATGATGATGACTAAACAGGAAGTTAAAGATGAGTTCAAGGATTCAGAAGGTGATCCTAAAATCAAAGGTCAGATAAGGCAGAGAATGAGACAGGCTTCTATGAGAAGAATGATGCAGGACTTACCTAATGCAGACGTTGTAATAACGAACCCTACGCATTTTGCAGTGGCACTTAAGTATGAGTCGGGTAAGAATGAAGCACCTGTCGTACTTGCTAAAGGTGAAGATTATTTAGCACAGAAGATTAAGGAAAAAGCAAGAGAAAATAATATAGAAATTGTTGAAAATAAGCCGCTTGCAAGGGCATTATATGCAAATGTTGATGTAGGTCAGGAGATACCTGAAGAATTATATCAGGCAGTTGCAGAAGTATTAGCTTATGTATATGGCTTGAAGAATAAAAATTAGTTAAGAAAAAATACGAAAGGAGAGCAAAATTGTGAAAAAGACAGATTTAGGCGTTGCACTATATCTATTAGCTGCAATTGTATTTATGATTATATCTGTTCCATCAGGACTATTAGATATACTTCTTGCAGTAAATATGTTTGTGTCAATGGTAGTTCTTTTTAATGCTTTCTTTTCGAAAGAACCGCTTGATATGTCGGCATTTCCTACGATTTTACTGTTGACGACAATATTTAGAATTTCGCTTAATATATCATCTACAAAGCTGATTCTTAAGACAGGTAATCCCGGTAAGGTCGTAACTACATTTGGTAACTTTGTGGGAAAAGGTGATCCGATAATTGGTGTTATAGTATTCATAATTCTTATAATTGTACAGTTTATGGTTATTAATAAAGGTTCAGAAAGAGTTGCCGAAGTAACAGCGAGATTTACTCTTGATGCTATGCCTGGTAAACAGATGGCTATTGATGCTGACCTTAACACAGGTGCGATTAATGACCAGCAGGCTAAGGAAAGAAGAGAAAAATTAGCAAAAGAATCTGCATTCTTTGGTTCTATGGATGGTGCTGTTAAGTATGTAAAGGGAGATGCTACGGCAGGTCTTGTTATAACCTGTGTCAATATCATAGGCGGAATTATTATGGGCATTACAAGAAGTGGAATGAATGCAGCAGATGCATTTAACTACTATACGATTATTACAATCGGTGATGGTCTTGTAAGTTCAATTCCATCTCTTATGATTTCACTTGCAACAGGTATTCTGGTTACAAAATCAGAAGGAACAGATGACCTTGGTGGAACGGTATTTAAACAGCTGTTTACAACTACAAAAGTATTATATTATGTTGGTGGTGCATTGATATTCTTAGGAATTGCCACACCACTTCCCTGGTATATATTCGTTACATTTGGTGTAGTTGCAATTATAATCGGTAAGAGAAAGAGCAATATGGAAGAGATTGCCGAAATAGAGAGTGAAGTTGATGAAAGCGAAGCAGAGGCAGAAGAGATAAGAAAGCCGGAAAATGTTACTTCGCTGTTACAGGTTGATCCGATTGAGTTAGAATTTGGTTATGGAATTATTCCACTTGCTGATGTAAATCAGGGTGGAGACTTGATTGACCGAGTAGTAATGATTAGACGACAGATTGCATTAGAGCTTGGTGCTGTCGTTCCTATAATAAGATTGCGAGATAATATACAGCTTAATCCTAATCAGTATATTATTAAGATAAAAGGTATACAGGTAAGTGAGGGCGAGATTCTGTTTGACCATTATATGGCGATGAATCCCGGATATGTAGAGGAAGAGATAAGTGGTATTCCTACGTTTGAACCATCTTTCCATCTGCCTGCACTATGGATAACTGAAAGTCAGAGAGAAAGAGCGGAGGCATTAGGATATACGGTTGTAGATCCTCCATCAATAATTGCAACGCATTTGACAGAAGTAGTCAGAAATCATATTGATGAACTGCTTACCAGACAAGATGTACAGAATCTTATTAATAATATTAAAGATTCTAACCAGACACTTATTGATGAACTTATTCCTAAGTTATTAAATATCGGTGAGATACAGAAAGTATTACAGAATCTGTTAAGAGAGGGTATATCTATCAGAGATTTACTTACAATATTAGAGACTTTGGCAGATCATGCGACAGTAACAAGAGATACAGATGTTCTGACAGAGTATGTAAGACAGAGCTTAAAACGTGCAATTTCTAATAAATTCTTTGCACCTAATGAGTCTACAACTGTTGTTACATTAGATCCGAAGATTGAACAGGATATTATGGCATCCGTTAAACAGTCAGAACAGGGTGCATATATCACACTTGATCCTGAAGAAACTAAGAAGATAATAAAAGCAACAGAAGAAGAAATTAATAAATTAGAGAAGATGGGTAAGGTTGCGATAATCATAACTTCGCCTATTGTCAGAATGTATTATAAGAAGTTAACACAGGATTATTTTAAAGATTTGGTTGTTGTATCATACAATGAAATAGAATCAAATGTAGAATTACAGTCAGTTGGGATGGTGAGCATTTAAGATGATAATCAAAAAGTTTGTAGCGAATACTGAACAGGAAGCCGTTATGATGGCTAAAGAAGAAATGGGAAGCAATGCAGTGGTTTTAAATATAAAGACCACGAAGCAAAGAGGTTTTAAACGTCTGTTTAAAAAGGATACGGTAGAGATAACTGCTGCCTTAGAGGATAAGACTACATCATCTATTCCAGTGAACAAGATAAATATAGCTGTAGATGATAATACGGAGAAAGAAGAGAAGAAGCCTACTGCCATAGAGGAGAAGCTTGATAATCTTCAATCTATTTTAGAATCAAGAATGGCTAATTCAGAGGAGAAAGAATTAGATAATGTCAAGACAGAGAAGAATGCCAACTTCACATTCATACAGTTAATATATAATCAGTTACTTGAAAATGAGGTTGATGAGAAATATATCAACCAGATTATTTCAGAGATTGAATCATCATTAAAGAAAGAAAGTAATCTTGATACAATTTTAGCCTCTGTATATCAGAAAATCGTATTGAAGCTTGGAAGTCCTGTTGAGATTTCCTTAGAGGATAAAAAGACAAAGGTAGCATTCTTCGTCGGACCAACAGGAGTAGGTAAGACTACAACCATAGCTAAGATTGCATCAATGTTTAAGTTAGATAAAGAAGCTAAGGTTGCCATGATTACATCTGATACATACAGAATTGCTGCGGTTGAACAGCTTAGAACTTATGCAAATATCTTAGATGTACCTCTCCAGGTTGTATATACCTTAGAGGAGCTTAACGATGCCATAGATAAATTCAAAGAATATGATTTAATACTTATAGATACGGCAGGAAGATCACATAAGAATAAGGAGCAATGTATGGAAATGCTTCATTTTGTAAACGATTGTGTTATTCCTGAGAATTGTACAAAAGAGGTATTCATTGTATTAAGTGCATCGACTAAATATAAAGATTTGGAAAATATCGTAGATGTTTACGGAGAAATAGGTAATTATAACCTTATTTTTACAAAATTAGATGAGACATCTGCATTTGGTAATATATTAAATATTAAGCTTAAAACAGGGGTCAACTTATCATATGTGACAAGCGGACAGGTTGTACCTGATGATATAAGTCTTATAGATGCCCAGAAGATGGCTAAAAGTCTGCTAGGGGGTGGTGAATGATGGATCAGGCACAGAACCTTAGAAATATAGTAAAGAAGAACACCGTTGTAAAGGAAAATGAGAAGAAGTCAAGAATTATAACTGTTACAAGTGGTAAAGGCGGCGTCGGTAAGACAAGTGTATCCATTAATCTGGCAATCCAGTTCAGGTTACAGGGTAAAAGTGTCATAATCTTTGATGCGGATTTCGGACTTGCTAATATTGAAGTTATGTTTGGAGCAATTCCTAAGTATAATCTCTCAGATTTAATATATCGTGGTAAAGATTTGAACGACATAATAATGAAAGGACCAATGGATATCGGTTTTATATCCGGTGGCTCGGGTATAAGTGGATTTGGAGACCTTACAAAAGACCAGTTGACATATCTTGTATACAAGATTAAAGAATTAGAAAGTATGGCTGATATAATAATTATTGATACAGGTGCGGGAATATCCAGCGCAGTTATGGATTTCGTAGTTGCAAGCAATGAGGTTATATTAGTTACAACTCCTGAACCAACCTCTATAACAGATTCATATTCACTTCTTAAAGCACTTAATAAACGTGATGATTTCGACAGAAGTCAAAACCATATTAAGATAGTGGCAAACAGAGTGAGAAGTTATGAAGAGGGTGTTAATCTGTATAATAAATTAAATGTTGTTGTAAGTAAGTTTCTTAATTTTAATATAGAATTTCTAGGCATAATTGAAAATGATGATAATATGTCAAAAGCCGTAATTCAACAGAAACCGATTTCAATGGCATATCCTAATTCAAAGGGTGCGAAGTCATTTAAGAAGATATCGGATACATTGTTAGAGATGACGACAACAGATGAGGATGAGCAAAAGGGACTTGCGTTTATGTTGTTAGGAAGATTTAAACGTAAGAAGTGAGGTGAATAGTATGCTTTCGAAGATTGTAACACTTGGAGACAGAATCGAGATAACCAAGTCAGAGAATAGTGAACGAAGAAAATTAAATGATGAGAAATCTGTTTTCGACAGACCATTAATCAGCCAGGTATATGATGTTATTGACGAAACACAGTTAAAGATTGCCATGCCTATTGTTGAGGGCAGGGTAATTCCACTTGCCGTAAATGGACGTTTTGACATTTGCTTTATAACATCAGGCGGTCTGTATAAGAGCCGTTTCGTGGTACTTGACAGATATAAGGAAAATGGTCTGTATGTATTATTAATTGAGTTAGTTTATGAATTAAAGAAATATCAGAGAAGGCAGTATTACAGACTTGAATATACGAAAGATTTCGAATATATAGTAATTGACGAAGATACAGAGAAGCTGATTACTGAAGATGAGAATATGATTAAAGAGATATTAGACAATAATCAGTTAAAAAAAGGAATTATAATAGACATCAGTGGAGGCGGTGTAAGATTTGCCTCAAGAGAGAAATTAGAAGAAAAATCAAAAGTTCTACTGAAATTAGATATATCACTAAGTAATAATAAAAAAGTATATGGCATTATGGGGAAGGTTTTATCTTCAAGAAGTCTGCTAAATGATGAAACAACATATGAGCAGAGAGTAGAATATACGGAGATTCCAAATAGTACCAGAGAGACAATTATCAGGTATATATTTGAGCAGGAAAGACTTATGAGACAAAAGAATTGATTTTCTGCCAAAAGCATCTGGGAATGGAGGCTTGTAATGCAAAAATATAAAATTTTAATAATTGATGACTCTGCACTTATGAGAAGAGTAACATCTGATATAATAAATACAGATAATCGTTTTACAGTTGCGGATACAGCAGTCGACGGTGTTCAGGGATTAGATTTTCTGATTAGAAATAATGGGAAATATGATGTTGTCCTTTTAGATGTCAATATGCCTAAGATGAATGGTCTTGAAGTGTTAAAGAGGATTAAGAGATATAATCTTAGATGCAAGGTCATTATGGTAAGTACATTAGTAAAAGAGGGGGCGACAGAGACAATCCTTGCACTTGAGGACGGAGCAATTGATTTTGTTCTGAAGCCGTCTGATACGAATGGCAGAACGGTAGATGAATTTAGAAAACGTCTTATAGAAGCAGTGGCGGTTGCCACAGGCTCGGTTAAAGATGAAGGTAATTCGAGACAAAAGATTATCGCAGGAAAGACAAGTGTAACTTCTAAAGTGATTTCAGGCAATGATAAGATAGTGGCAATAGCCTGTTCAACAGGCGGACCTAAATCATTAAAAGAAGTGATACCGATGTTGCCAAAGAATCTGAATGCACCGGTTATATTAGTACAGCATATGCCGGCAGGTTTTACGAAGTCATTAGCTGAGAGGTTAAATGAATTAAGTAAGATAGAAGTGTCGGAAGCAAAAGATGGTGAGATTCTAAGAAAAGGACATGTGTATATAGCACCCGGAGGCTACCAGCTAAGAATTAAGAATGAAAAAGGGCGTGGACATATTGCTAAGATTACAGATGAAGCGCCAAGAGAAGGCTTAAAGCCCTGTGCTAACATAATGTATGAATCACTTTCAGAGACAGCTTACGACAGTGCAATATGCGTTGTGCTTACGGGAATGGGTTCAGATGGAACTAAAGGTATTGAGAAATTGAAACAGGAAAAAGAGGTGTATGTAGTTAGTCAGGATGCTGCTACAAGTATAGTTTATGGTATGCCAAGAGCAATCATAAATGCAGGTCTGGCTGATGAAGTATTACCATTAGATGAAGTTGCACAGGCAATAATAAAGAACGTGGGGGTGCTAAACGATGGACGTTAGCCAATATTTAGAGATTTTTATCGACGAAACAAATGAACATTTACAAAGTCTTAATGAGCAGTTGCTTATTATTGAGAAAGAACCTGAGAATACTGACACAATTAACGAGATATTCAGAGCAGCACATTCGTTAAAAGGTATGGCAGGTACAATGGGCTATAAGCGTATGCAGAAGCTCACACATCAGATGGAAAATGTATTTTCAGAGATTAGAAATGGTAAGATGAAAGTTACACCTAATCTTGTAGATGTATTATTCCAGTGCCTTGATGCTCTTGAAAGCTATCTTGAGATAATTCAGGAAAGCGGAGATGAGGGAGATAACGATAATGAGGCAATTTTAAATCAGTTAGATGCCATTTTGAATGGTGGTGCTCCACAGGCAGAGAAGAAAGAAGAAGTTGTGGCACAGACTGCACCTGAGAAGAAAGCTGATGATGGCAAAAAAGAAAAATATAAAGATTTTGTATTCGCAGATTTTGAGAAGCATGCAATAGAAGAAGCTTTCGAGAAGAAGATGAATGTGTATACAATTACTGTATTTGTAGATGAATCTTGTCTTTTAAAAGCTGCAAGAGCATTTCTTGTATTTAAGAACTTAGAGAGTGTTGGTGAGATTATTAAATCTAACCCACCTGCACAGGATATAGAAGATGAAAAATTTGACTTTGATTTCAGTATATGTGTAATCTCTAGTGAATCGCTTGAGAAAGTTCTTGGAGTTATCAAGAATGTATCAGAGATTAAAGATGCAATCGGCGAGAAGTTAGAAAAACTTCCTGAAGAGAAGAAAAACGAAACAGCAGTTGAAGAGAAAAAAGAAGTGAAGAAGGAAACAAAAGCTCCTGCTAAGGGTGGTAATAATAAGCCGGCAACAGGTAAGCCTATTGTTAACCGTTCTGTCAGAGTAGACATAGAGAAACTCGATGTATTGATGAATCTTGTCAGTGAGCTTATCATTGCTAAGAATGGTCTTGTATCACAGAGTGTATCTGATGCAAGTGTTAAGTCACAGGCATTTAATGAACAGATTGAATACTTAGAGAGAGTTACAACTAATCTTCATGAATCAGTAATGAAAGTCCGTATGATGCCTATTGAGACAGTTACACAGAAATTCCCTAGAATGATTAGAGATTTATGTAAGAAACTCAATAAGAATATGGAACTTGTAATGACAGGTGAAGATACAGAGTTAGACAGAACCGTAATCGATGAAATCGGTGATCCTCTTATGCATTTACTTAGAAATTCAGCCGACCATGGTCTTGAATCACCTGAGAAGCGTGCTGAAAGAGGTAAGCCTGAAGTTGGTACAATAAGACTTGATGCATATCAGGATGGTAACAACGTTGTCATCGAAGTTGGTGATGATGGTAATGGTATTGATGTTGAAGCAGTAAGAAATAAAGCTGTTGAAAAAGGAACTGTTACACCTGAACAGGCAGAACTTATGTCTGATAAAGAAGTAATAGATTTATTATTCAAACCAAGCTTCTCAACAGCAAAGGTTGTTTCAGATATTTCAGGACGAGGCGTAGGTCTTGACGTTGTTAAGACTAAGATAGAATCACTTGGTGGTGATATCGAGGTTAAGACAGCATTAGGTGAAGGAAGTACATTCGTAATCAGATTGCCACTTACATTAGCTATTATTCAGGCATTAATGGTAGAGTTAGGTGATGAGAAATACGCTATTTCATTAGGAAGTATCCAGACTATCGAGGATATTCCTGTATCAGAGATTAAGTATGTACAGACTAAAGAAGTAGTCAACTTAAGAGGTACAGTTATACCACTTATAAGATTAGATTCAGTTTTAGATATTGAACATGCAGAAGATGACGAAAGTCTTACAGTTGTAGTCGTTAAGAAAGGCGACAAGCTTGCAGGTCTTGTAGTAGATAAGTTAATCGGACAGCAGGAAATTGTTATCAAGTCATTAGGTAAATACATAAGTAACAGCAGCAAGATAATAGGCGGAGCTACTATATTAGGTGATGGCGAAGTTGCCCTTATTCTTGATGTTAACACATTATTATAATGGGGGTGGCTAAAGTGGATACAAACAAATTAGAAACTAAACTTGAAACAAAACAATATATAGTTGTAAATATCGGTGAGGAACAGTACGGAATAGACATTAGCTATGTGGATAATATAGTTAAGATGCAGAAGATAACAAGAGTTCCAAAGTCACAGAAATATTTCAATGGTGTAATTAATCTCCGAGGCGAGATAGTTCCTATTATGAGTCTTAGAAGAAGATTTGAATTAGAAGAGGACGTATTTACAGATAAGACAAGAATAATTATTCTTAAGCCTGAACAACAGGAGCCAATTGGAATAATTGTCGATATGGTTAAAGAAGTTGTTAATTTATCAGAACAGGACGTTGATAAGATGGCAATTGATGCACAGGACGAATTGTCTAAATATATCTGTGGAATCGGTAAAAACAACAATAATAATACATTAATTTCATTACTTAACATAAATAATGTAATCGCTGAAAATCAGTAAGCTGAAAGCGTGGTGTCATGTCAAAAATAGATTTAAACGAATTAAGCTCTATGCAATATGATGTTCTTAAAGAACTTGGTAACATTGGCGCAGGTAATGCGACAACTGCATTGGCTCAGATGATTAATAAAAAAGTAGACATAGGAGTACCTCATGTACGACTGGTGGATTTTAATGAAATATCTACCATAATCGGCTGCGAAGAAAATGTAATGGTAGGCATACTCATTATGTTAAGCGGAGATGTAAATGGTATGATGATGTTTCTGTTAGATGAGGCAATTGCAAAGAATCTCGTTAATATCTTAATGGGAAGAGAAGATGATAGTCTTAATTTTGATGACATGGAAATGTCCGCAGTAATGGAAATCGGAAATATTATTTCAGGCGCATACTTACGTTCACTGTCTGAAATGACTAATTTAAAAATTGATGTATCAGTTCCAATGCTTCAAATTGATATGGCCGGTGCGATATTAAGCGTTCCGGCAATCGAATTTGGCAAAATAGGAGATAAAGTTCTTCTTATAGAAACAGAATTTGATGAGGCTGCTGATAATAATGAAACTATAAGTGGCTACTATATTCTCGTTCCTGAACTTGAATCTTATGAGAAAATCTTAGAATCTTTAGGTGTCTAGGAGGAAATCAGCAAAATGGATGAAATTGTGAAGGTTGGTATGGCTGATATGAAAATATGTGAACCACCTAAGGGTCTTACGACACTTGGGTTGGGTTCATGTGTTGGAGTCGTAATATATGATGTAAAAACCAAATTAAGTGGTATGGTACATGTAATGCTGCCTGACAGCACTAAGATTAGAAATAATGCAAACAGAGCAAAATTTGCAGATACCGGAATCTTAGATATGTTTGAAAGTATGATTAACAGTGGCTCAAGGAAGAATGACCTGATAGCCAAGATTGCAGGCGGAGCACAGATGTTCTCGTATGGTTCCGCTAACAATGAACTGATGCGTGTCGGTGAGAAGAATGTAGAAGCCGCAAAAGGAATTTTAGCAGATTTAGGAATACCTATTATCGCAGAGGATACGGGACTTAATTACGGAAGAACCATAATATTTGATTCAAATAACGGAAATCTGATTATAAGAGCAGTAGGTAAAACTGAAAAAGTGATTTAGAAAAGTGAATGACAAACCAGGAGAGTGGTCTATATGAACAGAACCAGATATATACCATCAATAGTTATGTTAGCAGCAGACTTTGTAGCGTGCATAGCGACTATTTATTTCAAATATACAACCAGAGAAATAATGCTTATTGTATTGGCAACAAGCGTAATATTTTTAGTATTAGGTTTATTTATTAAAATGTTTGCGGAAAAATATCTGGTAGTAGAGACTATGAAAGATGTTCTTGAGGAAGATGGCGAGAACACTCAGGAAGAAGATACGGATAAAGATAATAAAGACAATAAAGACAACAACGATAGTAAAAAGGATAACAAAAAAGACAAAAAAGAAAATTCTAAGAGTACAAAAGAAGATTAGTTAAATATTAGTAAAGTAATAAAGAGTAAAGATAAAGAGACTTGGAGGCAACGATGGACGAGAACTCAAGAAACCATTTATGGGAAGAGTATATGAGCACTAAGAATAGTGAAATAAGAGATAAAATAATACTTGAATATGCTCCGCTTGTTAAGATTGTTGCCGGAAGACTGAGTATTTATTTGGGATATAATGTGGAATATGATGATTTAGTCGGATATGGAATCTTTGGATTAATTGATGCAATAGATAAATTCGATTATGGCAAAGGTGTAAAATTTGAAACATATGCAAGTCTCAGAATAAGAGGAGCTATATTAGACCAGATAAGAAAGATGGACTGGATTCCAAGGTCGTTAAGACAGAAACAGAAGAAGATGGAAGCGGCCATAAGTAAAATAGAAACTCAGTATGGCAGACCGGCTAAAGACGAAGAGATAGCAAGTGAATTAGGAATAGAGACTGAAGAACTCATAAACTGGCAGGGACAGGCTAAGATTACTAATATCATTTCGCTTGATGAATTCGTTGAGGCAGCAGGCGAGAAAGAAGTTAATGTAATTAAGTCTAATTCATATGAACAGCCTGAGAGTATTGCACTTAAGAATGAAGTCAAGCAGCAGCTTATGGATTCGCTAGAGACATTAACTGATAAAGAAAGAAAAGTAATCCTGTTATATTATTATGAAGAGCTTACGCTTAAAGAAATAAGTAGGATACTTGAGGTATCTGAATCTAGAGTATCTCAGTTGCATACGAAAGCATTGCAGAAGATGAAAGTGAAATTAGGCGATTATATGGAGATTTTAACCTTATAATTATGTAAGAATGTATGGAGGAATAGAATGGAAAATGTAAACGGATATTTTCAAGTTGTCAGAAGTAAAGAGGGAACTTCATTAAAGTTGTTTCCGGAAAAAGGAAATGGGCAGAAATTAGACATTAACGATATAATGTCTTATTTAGATTATAATAAAATAGATGATTACCAGTTAGTAGAGCTAAATAAGGAGATAAACAATCTGACAGAGGAAAAGGTTGTATTTATCTCTAATTATGTTGGTTATCCGATTAATGAATATATGAAGATTACTATTTCTAATGACAGGATGGAAGCAAAAGTCAGATTTTATCCTCCAAGTAATGATGGTAAGAGAATGGATATAGATGAGATGAAAGGTGATTTGAAAGCACTTGGCATTAAATACGGAATTGACGAAAGAGTATTTCAGGTTATAAGTAAAACTCCTATATATTGCACAGATTTTATTGTATCCAGAGGTAAGGCGGTCAGAGAGGGTACGAATGCCAGTATAGAATATTTATTCAACACAGACAGAAGAATACGTCCAAAACATAATGACGATGGTTCAGTTGATTTCCATCAGCTTAATAATATAAGCCACATAAAGGCAGGAGACAAATTAGCTATATTACATATGGCTGACAAAGGCGAAAGTGGCATAGATATAATGGGAGCATATATTAATCCAAAGCCTGTTAAAGATGTTAAGTTAAAATATGGTAAAAATATCAAGTTATCAGATGATGGATTAAGTATTATTTCAGAAGTAAATGGACATGCCATTTTAGAGGGCGACAGGGTATTTGTATCGGATTGCTATGATGTACCGGGAGATGTTGATAATTCTACAGGCGACATCGATTATGAGGGAAATGTAATAATACATGGAAATGTGCGAACAGGCTTTAAAGTCAAGGCAACAGGTGATATCGAAGTATTCGGCTCGGTAGAGGGAGCTGAACTCATTTCCGGTGGTCAGGTAATATTACGACATGGTATGCAGGGAATGGCAAAAGGAAAGATTATTGCAAAGGGAAATATAGTTACTAAATTCATTGAAAGTGCAAGAGTATATTCGGGTGGATATATAGAGGCTGCGGCAATAATCCAGTGCCAGGTATCGGCAAAAGGCGATATAAGAGTTAATGGACAAAGAGGACACATAATCGGAGGTCATATAAGAACATTAACCACAGTTGAGGCTAAGACAATCGGTTCGGGAATGGGAATCTCGACAGTTGTCGAAGTAGGTTTTGACCCGGAATTACAGGATAGAATAGCTAATATAAAGAAACAACTGATAGATAAGAATAACGAATATAAGTTAAATGTCCAAAGAGCAGAGGTACTTAATAAACGTCTTAAATCAGGTATGATTAAAGATGAGCAGAAGATTGAATTAAAGATGGCATTAGTTAATATGCAGACTCTTCAAGGTGAATTGAATTCATTACAGGAAGAGTTAGCAGGACTTGAAGAACAGAATGATAATAACAGTCAGGCATGCATTAAGGTACAGAATTATGTATATCCGGGTACACAATTAATAGTAGCCGGAGAATATTATAATGTTACTAATGAAATAAGTTATTGTGAGTTCAGAAAAATAGATGGCGAAGTTAAAATGCAACCATTATAGGAAAGGATAAAGAAATGATTGGTCCACTAGAATTTAATGGTGTTGTACAAAGAGCACAGGATATTTCAATAATAAAGCAGAATGAGGATATTAAGCCTCAGTATGAGCATATGAATGTGCAAAATCAGCAACAGCAGAAGTCAATAATTAAACATGAAAATGTGAATAAAAAGGATAATGCTGATGCAAAAGAGAATAAATTCGATGCTAAAGAAGAGGGCAATGGAACATATTACAGCAGACAGTATAATAAAAAGAAAAAAGAAGATGAAGATGGCACTGTTGTAAGAAAACAGTCAGGTTCATTTGATGTTACAGTCTGAGCAGCGTTTTATTAAAAATATTATAGAGTCAGGAAGCAGACGAGGTGTTAAAATGGCAGGAATGGAAATTTTTCTCATAATCGTAGGAGTTACTGCGATAATCGGCAGCTTTGTATTTGCAAAAACATTAGAGAAAAATGATAATACTAATGAGAATAACAGTGGCGTAACAGAAGCTATGTTAGAAGAGCAGGTCAGTAAAGCTGTTGACCATATATTAGATGACAGAATCGAAGAGACAGAAGCAAAGATGGACAAATTATCAAGTGAAAAGATAATGGCTGTTGGTGATTATTCAGACAATGTCTTAAAAGAAATTGATAAAAACCATGATGAAGTAATGTTTCTATACAGTATGCTTAACGAAAAGGAAAAAGAAGTTAAAAATGCTGTTAAAGACGTAGAAAATATAAAGAGAAGCATAAACGTCATAGCTAATAATAAGAATACGGGTAAATCTGATGAGTCAGAAATATTTGTAAATAACCAGATAAACGACAATATAAAAAATACAAAAGCGAGTAAAGAAACAGTTTCAGATATTTCAGATATGAAAGAAGATTTTTCATCTCTACAGGAAAAAGATACTGATAAAACTCTTGCTATTGATAATAATGTGAATGTTAATATAATGTCTAAAGATAATATTAACAGAAATGTGACAACTTCAGCATCTAAAGACAATAGAGATAAAACAGAGAAAAATCTTAATTCGAATACAAGTAAGAAGAATAAAGTTGTTGCAATCGCACATAAAGATGTGAAGAAGAACAACAATAATAAAATTCTTGAATTATATTCAAAAGGTATGTCAAATATTGATATTGCTAAAGAATTAAACCTTGGTATGGGTGAAGTCAGATTAGTAATTGATTTATATAAGAATAAGAAAAGATAAGACAGAAATATAAATAATGAAATTATAAAATAATTTAATAAATGAAAATGTAATCAAAGATTTTCTATATAAAATCAAAGAGAAATAATAAAGATAAAAAAGTTAAAAAGGTTGAATAAGAAAATGAAGTTTAAATATTATCTGCGAGGTTTTGGAACAGGCGTACTGTTTGCAACAATTATTTGTATGATAGGTATGGCAATCCATAATAATCTTGCATCAAATCAGAAAACACATACAAGTTCTTCGGGAAATGTTATTAAAACAGAGTCGAAAGATAACAAGAATACGAAAGATAATAAGGCTACAGATGATAATAACAAAGGTAGTGAAACAAAAGACGAACAGAACAAGACAGAAACAACTCAGAATGTTACAACAACGCAGAATGAAACTACAACGAATATAGAGACAACTACACAGAATGAGACAACAACTAAGTTAGATATGCCTGAGGTTACAACAGAAGAAGTTACCAGTGGAGAGGATATACCACAGGATACAACAGATGGTAATATAGATGCTTCCGGTGATACGGTTACATTAGTTATAAAATCAGGTATGATTTCTAATGAAGTAGCAAGATTATTAGAAGAATATGGAGTAGTTGAAAGTGGTTATGATTTCAATATGTATATGTATAATAACGGATATGAAAGCAGACTAAGAGTTGGTACATATGAGATAAGAAAAGGTGCATCATATAGTGAGATTGTATCTGCTATTACAAGATAGGGATTGAATTAGATAAATAAAAAGTAAAAATACAAAAAGAATGTTGGAAAATGTGAGAAAAAGTAGTAAAAATACTTGAAATTATAAAAGTTTTGTGATAAACTAACAAGGCTGTGTCATAGACACAAATAGCACATATGCTGATTTCTGTATTGGTGCCCATGCTCGGGGTGATGCAGAAAGGTGACGTATATGAAAGATTATTAACCAATGGAGGTAGAAAAATGAGCGTTATTTCAATGAAACAGTTACTTGAAGCAGGTGTACATTTCGGACACCAGACAAGAAGATGGAACCCTAAGATGGCT
>OMVQ01000097.1 GCA_900314555.1 uncultured Eubacteriales bacterium
CCGGTAATAGCAGAAATGTACTTTTTCCTTTACAGGGTCTGCTTTTTGTATGATAGAAACCTTAAGGGCATTTGTTTCTGACTTCATGGATATATGTGCCAGAAATGCCATGCATAAGGTGATATAAAAATTTAAAGCATTGATTGCTGTAAGCCTCCGCACACGGAAGTTTTCAAACTGAAACATCTGTTTTTTGCAGCGGAAATATTCCTCAATGCGCCATCTGGAGAAGTAAGCCTTTGCCACATTTACGACATCTTCCTTTGACTTGATTTCCTTATTTGTGGCAAGCATCATAGGATGTTCAGTAATTCCATAAACAAGAACCAGATAGATGTCTTTTTTGGATGCAGTTATCTGGACTTTTACATGGGAGAGGTAGGCATCGTGGCATTTTCCATGGAATAACAAAGGTGTTTTTATCTTGCCTTTCCGCTGATTCCTTAGCTGTGTTGCAGGAACCCATTTACCATGGAAAAAGAGCTTGCGTTTTGAAGTGAGGCGGATTACGTAATCCTGTTTCAGTTCATCCAGTTTTAAAAATATCTTGTTGTCATCATAGCCTCTGTCCATGACAAAGGTAGCGCTGCCAAACATGGCAGCCCCCCGTTCCATTGCAGAAAAGGTTATATCATTAATAGAGGTAAAGTTCTTTTCTTTTGAAGAATGAATCTGCGAAAAGATACTGACAGGGTGGCTGCTTTTTGTCAGTGCGCAGGCCTCTGTTACATGATAGCCTTTTTGGTAAACGTTTTTTGTGCTGGAACTCTTTGAACCATCCCTGACCATTCCAAGCGCCTCAAATTTATAGCCATCCGGCTTCACTATATCACTGTCATCAATGTAGATAATCGGCTTGTCAGGAACCCATTTATGGATTAGTGAGAGATAAGAGTTTAACGCTTTTGCAGGTGTGCCTTTGCTCAGATGTCTGGTAAGTCTTTCCACAGAATTGACTTTCTTGGAAGGTTCATGAAGTTGGTCTGACACATCTGTAAGAAGACAGCTGCCAGAGGCAAGCATACCATAAGTCATGTCAGCGGTGAACTTTCTGTCTGGTTTTGTGAGGTATTTGGAAATTTTATTTGAAAAAGTTAAAATTTCCCGTTTCAAAGTATAAGTATTTGATGTAGAATTAAGCATAGGGAATCCTCCTGATTTTTGTTTAGTATCTTTTTGATTTAACACCTTAATTTTACTACAAAACAGGAAAGGATTCCTTATATTTTGGGCATTTTTGAAAGTTATTTGTAAAAGAACATGCAGTTGTGGATAAAACTGCGGAAACTCAAGAATAAAGATAAGTTGATTATATTTTGAAAATATAGTAGAATAGAGATAATAGTAGTATTTACTGTTTTTTAATAAATATATTATATGGACCGTGAGGGATGAATTTGAATCACACAAATTATATTAAGAATTTATTTTATTCATATGTGACTGATGATAATATGTCAACAGAGAAGATAATGTTTGTGAAGCATTACAATATGTTGGATATGAGTCTTGAAGATATTGAGAAGATTGTAGGCGATGTCTATAAGAAAGGGCTTTTATATCATAGATATTCTAAGAATGATATTAAAGAACCATATGAACCATTGATAAATGGTATAAGATATTATTATCAGAAGTTGTTTTCAAATGAGATGGATGTAAGCGAATTTATAGACAGATGCGATGTCTATTCACTTCATAAAGAAATATTTGTTTCATACCTTTCTACAGGTGTGGCACATAGAACGGAACAGATTATAACATCAGAGGTTCCTTATGAGATGAAGAAATTCATACAGTCAATTATTAAATGTTACAGTTATATATCAGTAAAGACACCATTACTTATTGTACTTGACCGATTCCAATATGCAGGAAAGTCGTCGATGAAAGTTATTAATGAATTAATGAATAATATTGAAGGACTTAATATAAAGTTACTGATTATATATAATGAATTACAGTCTCCACTTTCTTATATTGAAGAATATTTTAATGAGATGATTAATAAAGCCGAGGATATGAATATAATATTTGAGTGGAAGAGTGATAAAGAATTAGATTATGGTAATTATCATTCGACATTTATACCAAACAGACGATTTTTTGGAGATTACCTGGTTAAATTAAGAAACCTTTACCATATGTTAGCATTAGAGGATGCTGAACATTATATGGGAATAATAAATAGCAGGATTGCAGAAGAGAAACTTAATATAGAGAATAAGGATAAGTTTGATTTTTATGCAATCAGGTCACTTTGCAATGTCTTAGAGGATGATAATAATTCTGCGATGCTTAATTGTGAGAAGATGTTGCCACTCTATAACTGGGAGACTGATTTATATGAGAGTTATACCTATAATTACATATGCGGACTTGCACAGATGAATATGACACAGTTAGATTTAGCATATAAATATGCAGACAGATGTATAGCTGTTGCTAAGAAGTTAGGTGATGAGAATTTAGAATTTAATGCAGAGATGATCAGGGAAGCTGCACAGTTTAGTGGCTGGAGAGATGTATTCTCAGTAGATTTCAGCAAGGTAAAAGTTAATGAAGAAATAGTAAGAAAGCTTAAAGAATACAATTATCTTAACACTTACGCATATTATACAATTTTCGGATATGATAATGATGACAAATCAATTAAAAATTTTGTAAATGGTAAGGAATCAGAGTCATTTAAAAATGGAATTGCCATAGGTAAAATGTTAGGTAACTATAATTTCTTGACATCAGCATATACAAAATATATAGTCTTGTTTTCTGAAAAAGGTTTTCATAAATGTGGTGACAGATTCTATAATGAGAAGTTAAAGATTAACAAGCTTGATGGTGACTTAAGACGAAGAGCTAATCTGTATCTTGGAATGGGTTATAACAGTATAATATCTGAACAGCATACAAAAGCTAATGAATATTTCAGTAATGCTATAGAGATTCTTATTAAGAACAGAAATGCAGAGGGAATTGCAGAGGCACTTTATAATATGGCGATTAATTGTATATGCGTACAGGATTTCATATCTGCCTGCAATTATTTTGATACAATATTTAAGATATTAAATAATCTTGAGATTGAGACCATAAAGATATGTAATGCGTCTAAGCTATATGGCTTGCAGGCATTTTCTTATTATATGGTTGGTAATGAATATCGTGCATACAAATGTCTTAGCAATATGGAGATTAGAATAAGTCATTTACTCTATCCTGATGAGGGTGAAGAGGTCGATTACGCATATTGGTATGAAGATTTGATGATTTACAATTTTATAAATGGTATTTTAAATGTAAATAATGGAGATTATAAACAAGCAGGAGAATATTTTGAGATGGCTGACTCATATTTTGAAGAATGCAAGGGTGCCATGTTCTATATTATAACAAGCTTTACTACGGAATATTACAGATTCTGTAAAAAATGTGGTGACGAAGCTAAAGCTTCTGAAGTTTTAGAAAATGGATTAAAATATTGCAGAGAAAACGGATATGTGGTTAAGATGCAGAATATTATGCATATAATTGATGGCAAAAGTATTAATTCAAGACCAGTTGCTTCAGGACTTTTAAATGTTCCTTTTGAGTCATTAATTGAGTTATCATATAATGTAGGCAAGGAGAAACAGTTATTAGAGCGTAAGAAGGACATTAAATTCTTATCATCCCTTCAGGAGATGCTTAATAAAGAGGATAATGATACAGGCACATTGATAGAGAATACAATGATAACTCTACAAAATAATTTTAATTTTGATGGTATCCTTATGCTCGAGAGAAAAAAAGACGGTGTAGCTGAATTATATAAAGAATTAACAAAAGACATATCTGCTTCATATAATGATATATTTGATTTTATGAATCTTATGAAGAGAGCATTTATTGTTAACAGAACAGATAAGTCATTTTTAGAATTCAATAGAATAATATCATTATTTGGTAAGAATAAAATAGTTACTCTGGTAGGAGTTCCTGTTATGGATGAACAGGGAGTTAAGTCTGTATTCTTAGCAACAGTAAATATGCATAAGAATTTCAGAAGAAATAGAATACTTTTATCGGATGATGACCTTGTAATCATTAAGACAGCTATAATACAGCTATCAAGTGGAATTGAAAGAATTAAATCCAGAAAGAATATTATAGAAATTAATGAGAAGCTTAATTCTTTAGCAATTACAGATATGCTTACCGGATTATATAACAGACAGGGTTTTGCTAAGAAGATAGACGAACATAGTAATTGTAATAATTCTATTGCAATCCTATATGCTGACCTTGATAATTTCAAATATTACAACGATACATTCGGCCATGATGTCGGAGACGTAGTATTAGTGGAATTCGCTAAGGTATTTAGCAGTGTTAGCAATAAAATCGGATATGCTGTAAGATACGGTGGAGACGAATTCGTAGTTGTATTAAATAATGTTTCTAAAGAACAGGTATTTAAGGTAGCCGATGATATATATGACAGAATTAGTGATGGATTTGTTGATGTTGTTAGTAAATATGTAAATCAAGATGTAAATATTCCACATAATAAATTGGTTTCATGCTCAATTGGTATAGCCATATCAGATAGTACAAGTAACGAAAGCGTTATGGAGACACTACAGAAAGCAGACAAGGCATTATACTTTATGAAGAGAAACCGAAAGGGAAGTTACATATTCTGGGAGGATATGGATGAACAACAGGAAAGCAATTAGTATTGTATCTATAATAGTTATTTTTATTATTACAGTTTTAGGTATATTTAATGATGAACTTAATACTATAAGTATCCCGGTTAATACTTATAGTATTACATCAAATGATAAAAATGTTATAAAAGAAAATACTAATGAATCATTTGAAAACAATAATATAGAAATATCAAAGGGCGGTACAACGAAAAACTCAGATGACATTAAAGTAACGACTTTAGATAATGCCAAGAATAAACTTGCAGATAAATTAAGCATAGTGACAGAATATTTAGCAATTAAGAATTCTGATAAGACCACGAAAGATTTCGTGGAATGGTTTTCTAAGCAATACAGTTTACAAGTTGTAAGTGAACTTGGATTAAATGGCAGTAACAATATAAACAGGGATTTTTATACTCAGACGGGAAAATCCCTGTTTGTTTTATGTGATGAATTTCTTGAGGATAAGGAAGATATACATAAAGATGCTAAAAATACAGATGAAGTCAGCTTGTTATTCGCAGGGGATATATGTCTTGCAGAAGATGGCTTTGTATTAGATTATTATGATACCACTTCGGGATTAAAGGACTGCATAAGTGAGAAGATAATAGAACAATGTAATGATGCGGATATATTTATGCTTAATAATGAGTTCTCTATAAGTGACAGAGGAAGTGCGATACCCGGAAAAATGTATACATTCAGGGCGAAACCTGAAAGAGTTAAAATTCTTAATGAACTGGGTGCTGATATAGTATCGCTTGCTAATAATCACGTATATGATTTCGGACAGGAAGCATTTGAAGATACGATTGACATAATTAAAAATGCAGGAATAACAACAGTTGGAGGCGGAAGAAATTCTGATGAAGCCGAGAAAGTAGTATATTACGTGGTAAATGGTATAAAGATAGGTTTTGTATCTGCCAGTCGTGCGGAAAAAGTAAGATATACACCGGGAGCTAAAGAAGATTCGGCAGGTATTTTTCTTATGTATGATGATACAAGATTAAATGAGGTAATTGCAAGTGCAGATAAACAATGTGATTATCTTATAGCATATATACACTGGGGAACTGAGGATAGCAAATACTTCGAAGCATACCAGCATGAAATTGCACAGAAGATGATTGCTTCCGGAGTAGATGCCATAATAGGAGGACACCCTCATATCCTTCAGGGAATGGAATATATAGATGGTAAGCCGGTTGTATATAGTCTTGGTGATTTCTGGTTTAATGGCGAGACAAAATATAATGGAATGGTTAATTTGAAAATTGATATTAATGGCTTAAAGTCAATGACATATGTTCCTTGTATGCAGAGTAATTATAAGACCTTATATTTAGAAGATGAGCAGAATAGGACAGATGTATTTAATTATCTTAGAGAGTTGTCGCCTGATTGTACGATTGATGATGACGGAGTAATAACATCTAAAAATAATAATACGTCAGAATAAGTAAATCTCTAAGTGGCAGGTCACTAAGCCTTATTAAATATTGACTATTTGCACAAAACATTGTAAAATTATAAGGTGTTTTATGATACTTTTGCACATTAACGTGTTACGAATACAACGCGTTCGTAATTGCAATTATTTTATGCGTTAAAAGAAAGAGGTAAAATATGAAATTGAAGAAAATTTTAGCTATGACAATGGCATCAGCCATGGTAGCAGGTATGCTTGCAGGCTGCGGATCATCAAGTGATTCAGGCTCAGGCAAAGGCAAGTATAACGTTGGTGTTATACAGTTAACAGAGCATGTTGCATTAGATGCAGCTAACAAAGGTTTCTGTGACGGACTTAAAGAAGAGGGCATTGATGCAAATATTGACCAGCAGAATGCACAGGGGGATCAGTCAGCTTGTGATACAATAGCATCAAAATTCGTAAATGATAAAAAAGATTTGGTTTTAGCAATTGCAACACCTGCAGCTCAGGCAATAGCAGGTAAGACAGAAGATATTCCTATCTGTATTACAGCAGTTACAGATCCTGCCGAAGCCGGACTTGTAGATTCTAATGATAAACCGGGTACAAATGTTACAGGTACATCAGATTTAACACCTGTTAAGGAACAGATTTCATTATTAAAACAGTTAATTCCTGATTGCAAGACAGTAGGTATCCTCTATAATTCAGCAGAAGATAACTCATTATTCCAGGCTGAAATCGCTAAGAAAGAAATTGAAGCAAATGGTATGACATATAAAGTATATACAGTATCTAACTCAAATGAGATTCAGACAGTTGTAGAATCAATGGTAGGAAAAGTAGATGCTATCTATATTCCAACAGATAATATGATTGCAGCAGGTATGTCAACAGTTTCAATGGTTGCTACAGAGAATAAGATTCCATGTATCGTTGGTGAATCAGGTATGGTTGATAATGGTGGGCTTGCAACATATGGTATTGATTACTATAACTTAGGTAAGATGACAGCTAAGATGGCAGCTAAGATTCTTAAAGGTGAAGCATCACCTGAAGATATGCCAATTGAATATCTTGATGCAGCCAAGTGTGAATTACAGGTTAATGAAGAGATAGCCAAGGAATTAGGAATTGATGTTTCGGGCTTAGATATTGAAAAATAATTTAGATAATAAAATTTGGAGGAAAAACACAAATGAGTTTCTTTGTCGGTGCAATGCCGGATGCCATTTCCCAGGGTGTTCTATGGGCAGTAATGGTACTTGGTGTATACATAACATTTAAAATATTAGATATAGCAGATTTGACAGTAGACGGAAGTTTTTCTCTTGGTGGCTGTACATGTGCGGCACTTATGTACAATGGTATGAATCCTGTACTTGCTTTATTTATCGGTTTTCTTGCAGGACTTTTAGCAGGAGCCGTAACAGGCGTATTACATACAGTATTTGAGATACCTGCCATTCTTGCAGGTATACTTACACAGATTAGTATATGGCCTATTAACTTAAAGATAATGGGCAGAGCTAATACACCACTTATGAGAACAGCAGATAAGAAAAAGATTAAATCAATTTTTCTTCTTGTTTCTGAGAAATTTGGCATAGACCAGTCGACAGCAACATTAATTGTCGGATTAGTGATTGTAATTGTGTTAATTATTTTCTTATATTGGTTCTTCGGAACAGAACTTGGAAGTGCAATACGTGCTACAGGTAATAATGAAGATATGATTAGAGCATTAGGTGTAAATGTTAAATTTACTAAATTATTATCACTTATGATTAGTAATGGTCTTGTAGGACTTGCAGGCGGTATGGTTGCACAGAGCCAGAAATATGGTGATATAAATATGGGTACAGGTGCAATCGTTATAGGTCTTGCAGCAATCGTTATCGGTGAAGTATTACTTGGCTGGCTTAAATCTTTCGGTGGAAAGTTATGCTCAGTTGTAGTAGGTTCAGCAGTATATTTTGTAATCAGAGCTATAGTGCTTGAGTTAAATCTTGATGCGAACTATATGAAACTGATTTCAGCTATTATAATCGCAATTGCATTATCGGTACCTATCGTGTTAGATAAGATTAAAATAAGAAGCCAGTATAACCCTGGTTTTGAAGATGAAGAGGAGGTATCGAAATAATGTTAGAATTAAAAAATGTAAGAAAAACATTTAATCGAGGAACGGTTAATGAAAAGAAAGCATTATGTGGTGTTAATCTTCATCTTAATAAAGGCGATTTTGTAACCATAATCGGAGGAAATGGTGCCGGTAAATCTACTACACTTAATATGATAGCAGGTGTATATCCTATTGATTCTGGTACAATAATTCTTGATGGTGATAATATATCTACGAAACCAGAGTATGCCAGAGCTAAATATTTAGGACGAGTATTTCAGGATCCTATGAAAGGTACTGCTGCCGGAATGGAGATAGAAGAAAATATGGCACTTGCCTACAGAAGAGGTAAGAAAAGAGGTCTTTCATGGGGAATTACTAAGAAAGAAAAGGAATTATTCCATGAACAGTTAAAGACTTTAGGACTTGGACTTGAGGACAGAATGACTTCTAAAGTCGGTCTGTTATCAGGTGGACAGAGACAGGCACTTACACTTTTAATGGCAACATTACAAGAGCCTAAGTTATTACTTTTAGATGAACATACTGCTGCCCTTGATCCAAAGACAGCTAAGAAGGTATTAGATTTAACAGAAGAAATAGTAACAGCTAAAAATCTTACAGCAATGATGGTTACACATAATATGAAAGATGCAATCAAAATGGGCAACAGGCTTATTATGATGCATGAGGGTAAAGTAATCTATGATGTTGCAGGAGATGAGAAGAAGAATCTTCAGGTATCTGACTTGCTTAAGAAATTCGAAGATGTCAGTGGTGGAGAATTTGCTAACGACAGAATGATGTTAGCTGATTAAATCTGTTTATTAAGAATTTTGTATATATTTAATACACATACAATTAAAATCAGGGTGTCAAAAAGGTGCTTTGCACCAATCACCACAAATATAATGTATTGCAAGCTTGCTTGCGTACACATATATTTGTGGTGATTAGTCCCTTTAGGGCTTTTTGACACCCTTATACATTTGAGAAAAATACGTGATTTTAATATAGAAAAACCCAGAATAAGACATTTGGCATTGTCTGATTAACAGATGTTGTCATATGAATATTCAGGGGTTTTTCTTTTTTGTGTAATTAAAGCATATTTGTATACATATATTATGAAAAGGACAAAGGTTCAGATAGAGGAGTGAAAGGTTTGAGTGTTACAGGGATAGAAAGAATATTTTCTATTAATCTAAGGAAAATATTATGTAATGTATTAAATATGGCAGACAGAATTAATGAAATAAGACTCAGGGCAGGACAACCACTAATGGTTATTATTGATAATATGGAGAGGTTTGTTAAGCTTGACGGAGAAATTATAGCAAATTTTGAAAATGCTTATATAGTAACAGTTAATGAAATCAGGGAGACGATGGAATATATAAGCAATTATTCGCTTTATGCATATGAGGAGGAGATGAAACAAGGGTACATAACAGTTGCGGGAGGACATCGTATCGGAATCTGCGGCAAGGCAATTATAGAAAACAATACAGTTAAAACATTACGTTATATTTCATTTATCAATATAAGAATTGCTCATGAGATAATCGGTTGTTCTGACAGATTAATTCCAAAAATCTATAAAGACAGTGAGAGTATCTATAATACATTAATAATTTCACCGCCCGGTAGGGGCAAGACTACATTATTAAGAGACTTGGTAAGGAATATAAGTAATGGCTATAATGGTTATTACAGAGGATTAAATATTGGAATTGCTGATGAAAGAAGCGAGATAGCCGCCTGTTATCTTGGAATACCGCAGAATGATGTGGGAATCAGAACTGATGTGATTGACGGAATACCAAAGGCGACAGGAATAATGATGCTTATAAGGACAATGTCACCTAAGGTTATCGCAGTTGATGAAATAGGTTCCAAAGAAGATATTAAGGCAATAAGGCAGGGAATAAATTGTGGCTGCAGATTCATATGTACAGTTCATGGTGATGATTTAGAAGATGTAAGAAACAAACCTGTTCTTGGAGATATGATTAAGGAGAAAATATTTTGTAAATATATAGTTATCGATAAATGGGATAAATCAGAAAGATATAAATTAGTTGAGAATGGTTTGTAGAAAATTGAGAAATGGAGGAACGGATATGCTTAAATTTATCGGAGCATTTTTAGTAATTATTTCCGGAACAGGAATTGGCTTTAAGGCAAGTGAGAATCTGGTACTTCAAAATACCCGGCTTAAGAAATTAAAAGAATTACTCATTATTCTAAGGGGAGAGATAAGATATAATAATACGGTTATGCCACAGGCACTTAGAAATATTTCTAAAAAGTCTGACAAGGTATTTGAGAAATTTCTAATCTATGTAGCTGATAATCTGGACAAATATCAGGGTAAAACGATTTCAGATATATGGAACGAGGGAGTAGATAAAGAACTTACTAAACTTATGCTTGGTAAGAAGCATTTAGATAAATTAAAAGATTTGGGTAATACACTTGGCTTTTTAGATAAGGAAATGCAGATATCATATTTTAATCTTATGATAGAACAGCTAGATACGGACATAGAAGATAATAATAAAAGATGCAGGGATAATTGTAAATTATATAGAACACTTGGAGTTATGGGTGGTATTTTAGTTGTCTTAATCATAGTGTAAATGGAATGGGGATAGTGTAAAAATAATGCTGATAAAAAAATTATTTTTACACAGCTAAATGTGTCGCAGACGTCACATTTAGCATTTATCG
>OMVQ01000048.1 GCA_900314555.1 uncultured Eubacteriales bacterium
ACAGTTACGATTAGATGAACAAGTCTTTCGTGCATAAAGAAGCCTATCTGCACCATATGATTCTTCAATATCTTCTGTAAGTCCATCTCTTCGCCTGATTCTATTCGGTCTAAAAGGTCGTCCATATACTTTAAATATTTTGTTATTCTCTCTTTCATAAGCTTCTCCTATTCCGGGTAATCTACTCCGATGATTATTGTATTAAATTGAAAAAATAGGCAATAAATACCTGAGTATCTATCACCTATTTTAACCAATATCTCTCTATATTGCAATTCGATAATTATTAGTTAGCTTTACCAACTGAACCAAATAATTCCATTTTTTCCTTAACTGTAGCTTTGATTGCTTCAAATCCAGGAGCTAATAATTTACGTGGGTCAAATCCTTTACCCTGAAGGTCTTTACCCTCTTCGATATATTTACGTGTTGCTGCTGCAAATGATAACTGGCATTCTGTGTTAACATTAATCTTAGCTACACCTAATGAGATTGCTTTCTTAATCATATCTTCTGGGATACCTGTACCACCATGAAGAACTAATGGCATATCACCTGTAAGTTTCTGGATAGCATCAAGTGTTTCGAAGCTTAATCCTTCCCAGTTATCAGGATATTTACCATGGATGTTACCGATACCTGCTGCAAGCATTGTTACACCAAGATCTGCAACTGCTTTACACTCGTTAGGATCTGCACATTCACCTTTACCGATTACGCCGTCTTCTTCTCCACCGATAGCACCAACTTCTGCTTCAAGAGACATTCCTTTTTCTTTAGCTATTTTAACTAATTCTTTTGTCTTAGCAACGTTCTCTTCGATTGGATAATGTGAACCATCAAACATAATTGAAGAAAATCCTGCTTCAACACATTTTAAACATCCTTCGTAGCTACCATGATCTAAGTGTAATGCTACAGGAACTGTGATGTTTAATTCTTCTAACATTCCGTTAACCATACCTACAACAGTTTTGTAACCTGTCATATATTTTCCTGCACCTTCAGATACACCTAAGATAACTGGTGAGTTTAATTCCTGTGCTGTTAATAAGATTGCCTTTGTCCATTCAAGGTTGTTAATGTTGAACTGACCTACAGCATAATGTCCTGCTTTTGCTTTTTCAAGCATCTCTTTTGCTGAAACTAACATATTTTATTACCTCCGTAAATTAAAATTATCATTTGAAAAATGTTCATCTACATTTTTCCTATATTATACCTTATTTTTAAAGTATTGCAAACTATTTTTAAATTCTTCAACATACTGATGAAGTTTATCAGTATCTTTCTCTGTAAATTCGGCATTTTCATCAGAATATTTAGCCCTGTATATAATACGGATAACCTCTTCTGTATCTGATGTGTCGGGAATAATTCCACCTGATTTAGTATATTTACTATCTTTATCCACATCAGCTTTATTAAGTCTACCGATTAATTCATTAATATCCTTACATATATCACTTGTGCTTCTATTTATGGAATAATCTATTCCTGCTTTAGTAAGAAGCTTTTCAAAAACTACAGTCAGTACATCCATATTATGTCTTAAATCGTCTGTATTATAATCAGATTCTTTACTATCTCCCTTATGCTGTAATATATTATATATTTTAACAGAAACAATTAATAATATGGCTACCGCTGCCAATAATGCAAATATAATGATTATATTTTTATCATTCCTCTTATCTGTCTTTTTATCTGTTTCTATTTTGCCATTTTTAATAGTTGTTTCTTTACTGGTATTTTCTTTATCTGTTGTACTATTCTCTACTACCTCTGAAGATGTCTCATCTGATGTATTCTCTGGTGATGTCGTGGTTGGTTCTGCCACATTATCAACACCATCTGACAAACGAAAATATCCGGGAGTTACTTCTACCGGAACAAATCCAAGACCTGCAATATATATTTCAGGCCATGCATGAGCCGATTCATCTTTAACAATTGCCTGCACCTCGCCATTATCTAATCTAGTCTGGTCACTGCTTGTTATAACGTATCCCTCAACATATCTTGCAGGAATTCCCATATATCTGAACATCATTACGCCTGCCGATGCAAATGAAGTACAATATCCTGCTTTCTTAACTGTCAGGAAATCAACTATAAAATCGTCACCTTTATCTAATGAACCGGGCTTTAATGTATATATGGCATTCGCAGATAAATATTTCTGGACATACTTTATACAATCTATAAGGCTTGCTGCTGTTCCGTCATATACAGGAGAATCCATCATCTCTTTTGCTAAAACTTCTGCAACTTCATCACTGATACCACAGCTTATATTTGTAAATTCACTGAATTCTTCAAGACTTTTTTCATCATCTTTTATCATATTAATTGCTTCGTCCAGTGAAATATCATATACATTAAATACTTCATTACCTATTGAGTAATCCGTACTTAAGCGCATTTCTTTTTCATTATCATAATAATACCTGTCCACATAATATGGCATATATCTGAATTTTCTCTGGTCCTTAAGATATCTGATTTCAAATTTATCAGCCACTTTTCCATCATAGAACTCCCCTATATAATCATAATCTGTAACTAAAGAATTCGACCTTCCACCCATAATTCCAGTGATACCCACCAGTTCTTTAAGGTTATCTGTATTTATGTCAGTCCATTTATTTCTATCATATTCATTTCCAACAAAGCCCTTAAGATAAATATTATTATCTGTCTGTGTCATATTTACTCTAAGCATTTCTAATCCGGTATTCTTTACTTCATCTACATTGCCAAGTCTGCCACCGTTAATCCCACCATGTGCCATACTGCTTTTTCCGTCTGATGATACCGATTCTGTATCAGAAGAAATGTCTAGATTAAACTTTTTTGCAATATTTTCTAATGTGTCACGATATTTGAGATATTTATTTTCATCATAATTCTTTGGTCTCGCTATGATTAATGTACATAAAGTTACTACGGCTATAATTCCCGTCATAAATATCATTCTTCTTATGTAAATGTGCCTGTTTCTTCCATACATCACACATAATACATAATAAAGTATCAGAAGAATTGTCCATACTGTTCCCGGAAATAAACCAAGGAACAGACCCACAAATGTAATACCTACCGATAATAAAATGTGTATTGACGAAAATACTTTATATACCGAAGCTGTCACAAGTATATATGCATATTCTATTATTATCATACACAGCGTAAATGTAACGCTCTGCTTTGTCGAACTGAAGAATATCGGTTTGCCAAAGTCTATAATGAACATATCCGATTCAGTAATTCCTGCATAATAGTTATATGCATCTATTATTCTGTTAGCTATAAAATATATTCCGCATTTTATTCCATTCCAATTGATGAGTATAAGCAATATTACCGTTATAAATATCCCTATCATCGCAAGGTGCTTATGCTTCGCCCTCGATGTAGTCATAAGCAGAAACGTTATGCAGATTGTAAATATACTGACTGCCACCTTTGATGCCGGAATATTAAACATATCAATAAAGCCACATACCGTAGCAATTATACCCAATGAAATAATCAGACTCTTTCCGATAAAATCTGAAATTTTTAATTTATTTTCCATATCAATCCTCATTTCTGAGCAACTTGCCTAGAAGATTTCCTTACGATAGTATAAACATATTGTAGACTTCATGATTCTCATTCATAAATCTCTCCAATATCTTTTCTACATTTTCATCTACCTCATACATATCATATTTCATAACCTCTGATACGGCATTTTCTATATGCTCATATTCAGATACCAGACTTCGCCTTAATGTCTGTACCTCTTTATCAAACCACATTATATAAAATGCATATCCGAGATTTCTCATTTCATAGGCAATTGAAATCGACTTCTCTAATCCCTCGTCAATATTTATCCTCTTAGATAAGTCGAAGAATACATATATATTCGTCTCTATTGCCGCCACTGAATCTCTTATCATTAATTCATCGGTTTTAGAACTTAATTTCCAATGTATTCTGTTCATCGAATCGCCATCACGAAATTCACGTATCTCAAAGGTTTCACTGCTGTCTCTTCCTCTGTCCTCATGAAATATCTCTGATTCGTCACCACTTACAAATGGCATCTTAGGTAAATCTATATCTATCGGTTTCGGTGTCGGCATTACCATTATATTTACATTTTCGGATATATTCTTAATACGCACCGAACCAAAGCCTAATATATCGTATATATAAGCATTTTCAATTGAAAATGCAGTATATCCGCAGGGAAGATTCTCAGTAATTACTTTCTTACTCTCAATTCTTTTATCAGTCAGCTCAAGCGCTATTCTCTTGTTACGCTCGCCCTGAACATATTTACTCTGGTATCTTAAATTAAATTCAACTTTCTTATACGGATAAATGCTTCTCTTATTAATGACTGCTGATACTGCTGCTTTCTCTTCCCTTACTATATATGGTCTGTCTGACTTAAGTTTTATATCTACCCTGCCTGACAATATCCGGAAAAGAATATATTCTATTATAGAAACACCGATAATTATTCTTAATGGAAGTGTCGAACTATACTCACCGAATAATAACATTAAAACAATCAATATTATTAAGAGAGTTGCAGCCACAATAATATTTTTAGCCGTATGAACTTTTCTGTTTACACGCATCACTTTGCGGCTGCCTCCCTGCATATATTACTAATTACTTTATCCATACTTAAACCACTTGTTTTCGCTCTGGCATTGAGAATTATTCTGTGTCTTGCACATGGATACAATACTTCATTGACATCTTCAGGAATTACATAATCTCTGCCTCTTGCATATGCACTCGCCTGTGAAGCTTTCATAATAGCCACACTTCCTCTTGGGCTTATTCCTAACTCTATCTCTGATTTATTACGTGAAATGTCTGCAATTTTAGCAATATATTCATATATCTCATCACTAATATAGACCTTTCTTACTTCTTTCTTAATTATCCCGAAACCTTTAGAATCAATTATAGGCCTTACTTCATCTAATGGGTTTTTACAGAATTTCTCTTTAAGCATAACAGCCTCATCTCTGACATTTGGATATCCCATTGATACACAGAACATAAATCTGTCTAGCTGCGATTCAGGCAGCATATGTGTACCTATCGAACCTACCGGGTTCTGCGTTGCGATTACATTAAAAGGAGAGGGTAACTTATATGTTACGGAATCTACCGTAACATTACCCTCTTCCATTGCCTCTAATAATGCTGACTGTGTCTTTGACGAAGTTCTGTTAATCTCATCTGCTAAGAAGAGATTACACATTATGGCACCTTTCTTGAATTCGAATTCATTAGTCTTCTTATTAAGCATTGTAAATCCGGTTACATCAGATGGTAATACATCTGGTGTAAACTGGACTCTGTTATAATCAAGTGCCATTGCTTTTGAAAATGACAGTGCAAGTGAAGTCTTTCCTACACCCGGTATGTCATCTATTAATATATGCCCATCGGCTATCATAGCTGTCATTACCTGAAATATAACCTCATCTTTACCCACTATAACTTTCTTAACTTCATTTATTACTTTCTTAACTGCCTCATAACCTGTCATTTTCTTTTCTCCAATCATATTTCAATTTTACATATCTTTATTATATTGCGCCATTCTTCCACGCCCATTCTTCTTCACATAATATAATGCCGCATCTGCGTGCTTCTTCATCTCCGATACTTCACTTAATTTAGTCATCTCAAGACCCAAATCAAGTCCGATTGAACATGTAGCCCTGAAATTATCAGGAATATTTACATCACTCTTAATGTATTTCTTAACGAGTTCTATAAATCCGTCTTCTTTCTCTATAAGTTCATATATTCTTGCTGAAATTTTATTAATCTCATCGATATCTGTTGTAGTAAGAAGCATAACGAATTCGTCACCGCCAAATCTTACCACATAACCTTTATCCCCACAGGCATCTGTAAATATATCCGCGAAGCGTTTAAGTATCGCATCACCTACATGATGACCGAATGTGTCATTGTAATATTTGAAATGGTCTAAATCGAGATACATAAATGCACAACTTAATTTCTCATTTCTGTCGCAATGCTCTTTTAGTATCTTCTCTATCACTTCATAATATCCCTTACGGTTTAATAATCCCGTAAGTTCATCTGTTACAGCCTGTTTGATAAGTCTTTCATTAAGTCTGTATTTCTCTATCGCATCAAGTATCTGTCTGAAAACAATCATATACATATCTAAATCATTTTCGTCTAAGACCTCTCTGTTGATTACTGAATTCCAGCTCTCAGGTATCTTTACAAATGTAATGAAGAAGCTGTGCAGCTTATCGTATTTATAAATTGGTGCTGCAATAATTGAAAATACCTTGCTTCTGTCAAATATCTTCATAATCCTGTCAAAGCTGTGATAATTATTACTGAACTTAGAAAGCGCAAAGCCCTCTGCATTATGTTTGAAATAATCCACTAACACGTCCATCTCAAGTTCAGACAATTCATATTCCAAATCGCTGTATCTTATCTCCGGACACTCATTTTCATAGCTTACGAATAACATATTGTCCAGATTGAAATTATTCTTAAAGTTCGTTATAAGCGTATTAATCTCATTTTCAACTGAAGTATATGAATGATTAACAAGCTCCTGGAAAGTTCCAAAGAATTTAATCTGTGCGCTTCTTACCTGTGCCTCATGCTCGATACTTTCTGTTCTTACAAGTGTCATAATATCATCAATATTTACTTCAGTCATCGGCATAATAACACTAGGATATTCCCATTTATCAGTACAGATAAGGTCATCAAACATCTTAACACGTAAGAAATTACCCTTACTGTTGAAGTATGCCCTTGCTTCTGTCAGAAGCTTTCTGCTCTCTTCATATCTGTCTAACAAACGGAGAAGTCTTGATTTATCTACCGCAAAATGTACATAAGAGAAGAATTTATTACCCATTCCCCTGCTCATATATACTTCTGCCTTATCATAGTTGCTTAATGCATCATCATATCTTCCGTTTCTTGTATCTATAAGTGCTGATACATAGAAGAATAAGAACATATCATCATCCCACAGATAATTATAGAACTCATCTTCCCTGTAATCTAATATACATTTAAGGAAGTTTTCTGATTTATTAATATATATCTGTGACATATAATAATTGCCTTGTTTAAATAACGATAATGCAAGTAATCCGAAAATCTTAGAAATATTACATACTCTTAAAGTGTTCTTCTTAAGTAACTTAAGCATATTGCTTACTGTCATAAGATATTCTGTTGCGTGTGTGTAGTCTCCTGCAAGAATCGCATTTGTTCCCATATTATAAAGTGTCTCCATAATATAGTCGGTGTCTTTCACATCATAGAATATCTTCAATGCCCTGTTATAATAACGGTTCGCTTCACTGTATTTGTCAGTAGTACAACAGATGAAACCAAGTCCGTTATAGATATTGGCCTCTTCAAATTTATTATTCTCTTTCTTAACGATTTCTATTGATTTACTGTAAAAATATCCTGCTGTCTGGAATAATCCGTTGCATGATGCTACCATAATATTCTTACGATATGCTTCTACGAGGAACTTTTCATTATTAAGCTTCTTCGCTAACAATATACCCTTTGTAACATTAGGTGTTCTCTCTTCAATGCCTTCTACAACTGTATACAATCTGTAATCATTATCAAAGCAATATACATAAATATGTGCTAAATGATTGAGATAATTATACTTATAACATAATGAAATGAGCTCGTCCGGAACATCAATAGGCTTATCACATATCCATACGTCTTTCCAGCCTGCAAGCTCTGACATATTTCTTATAAGCATACTCTGGAAATGTTCATATTCACGCCCGATTTTATCTGCCATCTCTTCACACATAATGGCATTCTTCTTCGCATCATCTTCATTTCCGATATACATATTAGCTACTGCCTGAAAATAATAGTACAGATACTGTTTCTCATCTTCTAATTCAAATGCATTAATTCTATGTAATCTTTCGCACAATACAAGCGCATAAGAATAATTCTCCCTGTAAATACTTACCATAATGTAAAGAGTAAGCATATTTATTCTGAATTGCATCGTTACATCTGCTTTATCTAATTCTACCTTCTGGTAAATCATTGATAAATAATAATTAGCCTGTCCAAATGCATATGTGTAAAACATTGTACAGATATCTTCTACTTCAGCAGAAGTATTCTCGAATACATATGTGTACTCCGACTCTTCTGTTTCGTAATAATCCTGAAATGGCCAGTCTGAAACGATACCCTTTAAGTCGCATTTCTTAATAAATTCATTATATGAATCACTAAGATAACCTTTTACATTACCCATTTCATTAATAACTACTAATATATGTAATGTATTACTCGTTCTTGATATTAATTCTTCTAACACAAACAGAACAGATTCGCTCATCTGGTTAGCCTCGTTAAGCATTATGAATACAGGCTTCTTCTCTGAAAGCATTAATAATAAGTCAACAACTCCCTCTACGAATTTCTTACGGTCATAGTCTTTCTCTGCAAGTATAAGATTCTCCTGGCTTCTCGCCTTACCTGTAGTTATATAACTCTTGAATATACTTCTGTTAAGACTATAGATATTCGCATCTTCAAATACTTTATCTATATCAAGATTCAATTCAAAAATACAATCTCTTATTATATCCATAAATGGCTCATATGCCTTTAACATTCTTCTGCTCAGATAATCACAGTAGACCTTCTTCGTACCGTCGCTTACCGGAAGTTTATTAAAATCTTCTTCTGTAGGTTTCAAAGCATAGTTCTGTTTCACAATCCTTACAGTATTATTGTCGTTTAAAATGTTTTCTATAAAATTGGATAAATATTCTAATCCTTCTTTCGTCATTGACTCCACCGTCCCTTTCTGTAAATTAAGTTCTGCATTTCATTTACGGTTAATCTTCACTATTTAACTCAATTATTCTCTTATTCTTTTCACGCAATTTATATGTCTATATTAATAAATTTATCATCATAAGTCAATGAATTCTTGTGTAAATTATACAAAATACGACATATTTTTTACTAAGTCCGGACACTTCTTAATAAATGGCTTATTTTTCACATTTACACTTTTCTTAACAACTGTCTTGTCAATTGTAAATATATGTGTTAATATATGTTCACTTTGTAACTTTTAAGGTTTAGATTAGCAAAAGTTATATACGCGTATATGTATATTCATATAATGCACAGGCTTTTTCAAATATTATGCTTTTAGTATTATTCTTTTAAATATTACACTTTTAATATGTTTCTGCGCCGAAGCGTCGCAGACAGTTAAATAAGCCTTATATTTATTCCCCCTTTAACGCTTCAGAATGGAGACCAAAGTGAAAGATTCAATCAAGGAACAAATTAATGAATTAAAGAAAGAGAACAATGCCGTAATTCTAGCGCACTACTATGTGTCAGGTGATATCCAGGATATCGCTGATTATGTAGGTGATTCATTCTATCTGAGTAAAATTGCCACACAGACAGATGCCGATGTAATCGTTATGTGCGGTGTGGAATTTATGGGTGAAAGTGCTAAGTTACTTAACAAGGATAAAATCGTATTATTACCTGACACTAATGCAGACTGTCCAATGGCTCATATGTGTGATGCCGATAAGATTAAGGCAGTCAGGGATACCTATGATGATGTTGCCGTTGTCTGTTATATCAATTCAACTGCCGAATTAAAATCGTTATCAGACGTATGTGTCACTTCTGCCAATGCTAAAAAGGTCGTAGAGAATCTTCCTAATAAGAATATCTATTTTATTCCTGATGAAAATCTCGGAAGATATATTTCGAAACAGATTCCTGACAAACACTTCATATTCAATGACGGTTTCTGTCCGATACATAAAGACTTAACTATTAATGATTTACGTGCTACAAAACAGGCCCACCCTGAAGCCTTAGTGCTTGCACACCCTGAATGTACTGAAGAAATCCTTGAAAATGCAGATTATATAGGAAGTACCTCTGAGATAATTAAATATGCCAAAGCAAGTTCATCTAAATCATTCATAATTGCAACTGAAACTGGTGTATTCCATAAATTACAGGCTGATAATCCTGATAAAACTTTCTATCCTGTCTCTGATAAACAGGAATGTCCCGGAATGAAATTAATTACTCCTGAAAAAGTTATCGAGGTTTTAAAGAATAAATCTAACCAGGTAATTCTTGATGAAGAATTCAGTAATCTTGCAAACAAACCACTTGAGAAAATGTTATCTCTCTCTTCTAAAAATACTGTTAAAACAGATTATGTAATTGTAGGCTGTGGCGTATCAGGCCTATATACTGCACTTAATCTTCCTGATGATTCAGATATCATTATGATTTCTAAAGATGCTTTTGACCATAGTGATTCATTCTTAGCACAGGGAGGCATATGTGTACTTACTGATGATGACGATTATGACAGTTATTATGAAGATACGATGAAAGCAGGACATTACGAAAATAATCCCGAAAGCGTGGATATTATGATTCGTTCATCCAGAGAACTTATTAATGATTTAATTAATTATGATGTAAATTTTCAGACAAAATCAGGCGAATTGGTGTATACTAAAGAAGGTGGTCATTCTAAGCCACGTATCCTCTTCCATGAAGATATAACCGGCGAAGAAATAACCTCTAAACTTTTAGCCGCAGTTAAGAAGAAATCTAATGTCAAAATGCTTGAATATGTGACAATGACTGATTTAGTCACATATGGCAATAAATGTCTTGGTATCATCGCTAAGACATCTGATAATGAAATATTAGAAATTCTTGCTAAAGATACCATATTAGCTTCAGGCGGTATCGGAGGATTATATAAACATTCAACGAATTTTCCACATTTGACAGGAGATGCACTTGAACTGTCTAAGAAATATAATGTTGAATTAGAGCATTTAGATTATGTGCAGATTCATCCAACTACCTTGTACTCTGATAAACCAGGAAGAAGATTCCTCATATCAGAATCGGTTCGTGGCGAGGGTGCAATTCTGCTTGATAAAAATGGAGAACGCTTTGTAAACGAGCTTCTTCCAAGAGATATTCTTACACAGAAGATTCGTGAGCAGATGGAGAAAGACGGAACTGATTATGTTATGCTTTCAATGGCTCCTATTCCAAAAGAGACTATATTAAAGCATTTCCCACATATCTATCATCATTGTTTAGAAAATGGATATGATGTAACTAAAGAACCTATTCCTGTAGTTCCCGCACAGCACTACTTTATGGGTGGAATCAAGGTAGATTCAAACAGCCACACTTCAATGGATAACCTGTATGCAGTCGGTGAGACAGCCTGCAATGGTGTCCATGGTAAGAACAGACTTGCAAGTAACTCTCTGTTAGAGAGTATGGTTTTCGCAAAGCGTGCTGCACTTCATATGCAGAAAAATGCAGAAAGGAATTAAGTAGAAGAAAATGAACAATATTACAATGAAAATCAATGCCGATGAGCTTATTATGATGGCGCTCAAAGAAGATATTACAAGTGAAGATATTACAACTAATGCAGTTATGCCTGAATTTCAGTTAGGAACTGTAGACCTTATATGTAAGCAGGACGGTATTATTGCCGGACTTAATGTATTTAAACGTGTATTTGAATTATTAGATGATACTGTCAAAGTCGAATTGTTCTGTAAAGACGGCGATACAGTTACTAATGGTATGCACCTTGCAAAGGTAACCGGGGATATTCGTGTTCTATTATCAGGCGAACGTACTGCTCTTAATTATCTTCAGAGAATGAGTGGTATCGCTACATATACTAATAAAATCGTTGAATTATTAAAGGGAAGTGGTATAACTCTTCTAGATACACGTAAGACAACTCCTAATATGCGTATCTTCGAGAAATATGCCGTTAAAGTCGGCGGTGGTTCAAACCACAGATTCAATTTATCTGACGGAATACTCCTTAAAGATAATCATATCGGTGCTGCCGGAAGTATTACAAAAGCTATCGAAATGGCTAAATCATATGCTTCATTTGTCCGTAAAATCGAGGTTGAGGTTGAAAATCTTGATATGGTAAGAGAAGCTGTTGAGGCCGGTGCGGATATTATTATGCTTGATAATATGTCTCATGATGATATGAAAGAAGCTGTTAAAATAATTGACGGACGTGCTAAAACTGAATGTTCAGGAAATGTTACCCTTGAGAAAATCAATGCTTTATCCGATATAGGTGTTGACTACATTTCTTCAGGTGCTCTTACTCATTCAGCACCTATACTTGATGTATCTCTTAAAAATCTTCATAGCATTTAAGAAAGGACACTATAAATTATGACCGGAAAAGAACGAAGAGATTCCATAATCAAAATGATAAGCGGTAAATCACCTGTTTCCGGTGGTTCACTGTCTAAATCACTTGATGTAAGCCGCCAGATTATTGTATCTGACATTGCACTTCTACGTGCTGAAGGCTATGACATCATTTCTACAAACAGAGGTTATTTTCTTAATTCTCCGTCCGGTGCTACAATCATCGTTAAAGTTAATCATACCGATGAGCAGACCGAAGATGAATTAAATACTATTGTAGACCTTGGTGGCACTGTTATCGATGTATTCGTACATCATAAAGTCTACGGTAAAATAAGTGCTGATTTAGACATCCGTTCAAGACGTAATGTAAAGGAATTTATTGAAAATATAAAAAGTGGCAAATCTACACCGCTTAAAAATATAACTTCTAACTACCACTATCATACAATATCTGCTGAAAATGAAGAGATTCTGAATATTATTGTGGAGGAGCTTAAGAATAAAGGGTATCTTGTGGAAGAAGGCAGATGAAAGTAGATACTTTTAAAGATATCAAAAATGACATTAGGCAAAAGAAAAACCGGATAACTTTTCAGCTATCCGGTTTTTCTTTGTGTTTTTCGTGTTTTTCGTGTTTTGTGTGTTTTATTTATGTTAAAAATGTAATGTGTTTTCGCAAGCGATTAAGCTAATAAATCGTCATCACCCTGAAGTGCATCGAAGCCCTGCTCACCTGTTCTTACTTTAATTACATTTTCTACATCGTATACAAATATCTTACCATCTCCGATGTTGCCTGTATAAAGTGCTTTCTTAGCTGCATTTACTACATCTAATACAGGAACTTTACTTACTACTACTTCTACTTTAACTTTTGGAAGTAATACCATATCTAATTCAACACCACGATAGTATTTAACATTACCTTTCTGTGCGCCACAGCCAAGTACCTGTGTTACGGTAATTCCCATTACGCCAATTGCATTTAGTGCATCTTTTAATTCTTCAAATTTACTCTGTTTGCAAATAATATCAACCTTAGAAAGTTTAACATCACTTGCAACTGGTTTATCATCTGATACTAACTGTACCGGAACTGCTTCTGATACTGGAACTTTTGTTTCTTCTTTATCTTTCTTAGAAGATGAACCTAATATAGTAGGAACTGATGCCGGCATAAAGTCTGCATATGATGATTCAAGATTATGTTCTGTAATATCAAGGCCAAGAATTTCTTCTTCTCTTGAAGCACGTAAACCAATTGTATGTTTAATTGCTAAGAATACAAGTCCCATTGTTACGAATACCCATGCACATACTGACACAACACCAAGTGCCTGAACACCAAGTAATTTTGCGCCGCCACCTGTGAATAAACCTTTTACAGATTCACCATCAATTGCTGTTGTAGCACCATCTGAGAAAAGTCCTACACAGATTGTACCAGCTAAACCATTTAAGAAATGTACACCTACTGCACCAACAGGATCATCAACTTTTAATACTTTATCTACAAATTCAATACCAAATACTACTACGAAACCTGAAATTAAACCAATGATTGCTGCGCTTATTGGTGAAACTGTATCACAACCTGCTGTAATAGCTACAAGTCCTGCAAGTGAACCATTAAGTGTCATCGAAACATCAGGTTTCTTATATCTTATCCATGTAATAATCATTACTGTACAAGTTGCAACTGCTGCTGCAAGGTTAGTTGTTACGAAAATCTTTCCTGCTAAGGCAATTGAATCACCCTCCATTGAAACTGTTGAACAACCATTGAAACCGAACCAACAGAACCAAAGGATAAATACACCAAGTGCACCAAGTGTTAAACTGTGTCCCGGAATAGCTTTTGGCTTTCCGTCTTTACCATATTTACCAATACGAGGTCCTAATATCCAAGCACCGATAAGAGCTGCTGCACCACCACACATATGTACTGCTGTTGAACCAGCGAAATCGTGGAAGCCTCTTGTTGCTAACCAGCCACCGCCCCATATCCAGTGTGCTTCAATAGGATATATAACTAAACTAATAATAAAACTATATATACAATAAGAAATAAATTTTGTTCTCTCTGCCATTGCTCCCGAAACAATTGTTGCTGCTGTTGCACAGAACACTGTCTGGAAGATTAAGTATGCATAAAATGGAACTCCATCAGGTAACATTCCTGTTCCGTAATTAGATGCGGTTGCAATACCTTTAATAGAACCAATGAAACCATTTCCTTTACCAAACATCAATCCAAAACCAACTAACCAGAATACCGGAGTACCGATACAGAAGTCCATCAGGTTTTTCATTATAATATTACCGGCGTTCTTTGCTCTGGTAAATCCAGTCTCAACCATCGCAAAACCAGCTTGCATAAAGAATACTAAAGCGGCACCAAGAAGTACCCATATCGTGTTAACAGCACTAAATTCCATAAACACTACCTCCATTCACATTTCTTTTCTCTTTTCAAATATTTTGCATCTTACGATGCACCAGGCTAGTTCGCGAAACAAAAAAGACGTCTAAGAAATTAATCTTAGACGCCTTCGCCGTTTATGGTGTGTATTATACACCCTCAGAATAATATGTCAAGCACTTTTTTAGAAGATTTTTATTTTTAAGTTAGAATCAGGTAAGATTTATATGCATAA